>JAGRKR010000159.1:6098-6641 GCA_020442225.1 Hyphomicrobiaceae bacterium
ACGAATGCGGCGGCTCCCATGATCGGCGGCATGATCTGCCCGCCCGTCGATGCCACCGCTTCCACGGCTCCGGCGAAGGCCGGCGAGAAGCCGATGCGCTTCATGAGCGGAATGGAGAACGTGCCGGTGGTCATGACGTTGGCCACGGCGCTGCCGGAGACAGTGCCGAACATGGCGCTGGTGATGCAGGCGACCTTGGCCGGCCCTCCCGCAGTGTGGCCGGTGAGCGCCATGGCAAAATCCATGAAGAGCTTGCCGGTTCCCGTGCGCTCGACGAACGATCCGAACAGGATGAAGAGCACGACATACGTAGCCGAGACGCCGACGGGGATGCCGAGGATGCCGTCGGTCGTCAGGTAGAGCTGCTCCAGCAGGGCCGAGGGCGCCGTCTTGTGCACGAGAAGCGCATAGACGATGAACACGAGGGCCGTAATAGGCAGCACGAGCCCCATGACGCGGCGGGTCGCCTCGAGCAGCAGAACGACCATCAGCAACCCGCAGATCCAATCGCCGGTCCGCAGGTCGTCGACGTAGATCATGCGG
>JAGRKR010000160.1:0-5360 GCA_020442225.1 Hyphomicrobiaceae bacterium
CGCGTCGAGCGCATCCGCGTGCCCTTGCCCGCAGCCAGAACGACGATGAGAAGCGAGCGTTCGCTCATGTCACGTCCCTTGGACCGGTCGAACCTGTGGGTGGGCCGTCGGCCCGGCTGGCCGGTCGCTCTGCCAGTTTCCCGGCACTACTTAGCCGAGCGCGGCGTGACTCGCCACCTGCACGGACGCCACGCCGCCAAAAGCTATCCACATATCTCTCGGCCGGCGTCGTCGCCAAGTTTGACCTCAGTGATCGGGTCTTTCAGCATTTTAGCGAGATGACGGGCGATTCGCTCTATCCGTCAACGTCCTAACGAGCAAACGCGAGGCGTCTTCCATGTCCGATCTGCTTCCCGACTCCCCGCTTGCCTCCCTATCGCCGCGGCGCTCCGCTGCCGGCAAGCTCTATCTCGGCATCTGGGGCCTGCTTGGCCTGGCTGCCGGCAGCTATCTGGCGCTGATGCTGGTCAAGCCGGAGGCCCTCGCGGTCTCCCTGGTGAAATGGCCGGATCAGCGCCCCGTCGTGGCGTCGCTCGAGGCCACCCTGGCCCAGACCAGGACCCGTCAGGCCGCGCTCGATCAGACCGTCACGACCCTGCGGAGCGAGACGGCCGGCCTGAAGGCGCAGTTGGCGCAACGGCAGGCGGCGGAGCGAGCGCTGCAGGCGAAGGTCGCCGCGCTTGAAGAGCAGCTCGTCGTGGCGCGTGCCCAGCCTGTCGCCAGGGTCGATCCGCGCAAGGCCGCGCGGGACGAGGCGAAGGCCAGGCGGGAAGCCGCGCTCAAGCCCGAGCTGACGGCGCCGGCCGATACCGGGCCGATCATCACGGTGCCAGGGTTCAAGATCGAGACCAGCTCGGTGCAACCGCAGCCGAGCCCGCGCCAGTATGCCATTCGGCTGAATACCGGACCGTCGCTCGACGCGCTGCGGCTGAGCTGGGCCGTGCTGACCGAGAACCACGGCAAGGTGCTGCGATCCCTGTCGCCACGCTACGTGCAGACGCAGGGGGCTGCCGGCGCGCCGGCCTACCAACTCGTGGCCGGTCCCTTCAAGGATTCTGCCGCGGCCCGACGCGCATGCCGCGCGCTGGCGGCGAAGGGCATCGCCTGCTCACCCACCAACTTCGCCGGCGGCGCGCTGCAATAGCCGCCGCGCCGGCGCTGGGCGCCGTCACCCGAGGCACGTGCGCCTCGGGGGTCTGGCTTATCAGGGATCGGCGATATTGAACGTGTCGCACGCCTGCATGCGGCCCTGGTCGAAGCCGAGCTTGAACCAGCGCACCCGCTGCGCCGACGAGCCATGCGTAAAGGCCTCTGGGACCACGTGCCCCTGGGTTCGCCGCTGGATCATGTCGTCGCCGATCGCCGACGCAGCGTTGAGGCCTTCCTCGATGTCACCGGGCTCCAGCCGTCGCTTAAGCTGATCGGTGAGATGCGCCCAGACCCCGGCGAAACAATCCGCCTGAAGTTCCATGCGCACCTGCAGGGCATTGGCCTCTGTCTGCGACATGCGTGCCTTGCGCTCCTGCACGGCCTGCGCGATGCCGAGCAGCATCTGCACGTGATGCCCGACCTCGTGGGCGATGACATAGGCTTGCGCAAAGTCGCCCGGCGCCTGGAAGCGTCGTTTCAGCTCCTCGTAGAAGCTGAGGTCGATGTAGATCTTCTGGTCGAGCGGGCAGTAGAACGGCCCCATCTGCGCCAGACCCGTGCCGCAGCCGGTGCGGATGCTGCCCGTGAACAGCACGAGCTTCGGCTTGCGGTACTCACGCCGCACGCTCTGGAAAACGCGGTCCCAGACATCCTCGGTATCCGCCAGGACACGCCGCACGAAGCGCGCCATATCGTCGCCGGAGGCCGGCCGTGGCGTCGTGGCGTCGGGTGTGGAGCCCGGCAGCTCGAACGGGTTGCGGCGCGGCATGCCCGGCCCCTGCGTCTGACGCCCAGGGCCTGGATCGAAGCGCGGCTGTTGCGGGATGCTCGGTCCGCCGGGAAGACCGGGCGGACCTCCGCCGAAGATCGTGCGAATGACCGTGCCGAGATCGCCGCCGGTCAGCAGGATGAAGCCCACGACCAGCAGGATCGTCATCAGGCTCATGCCGCCCTTTCGCCCACCCGGCATGGGGAACGGCATGCCACCCCTGGGGCCGCCCGGGAAGGAGCTGCCCTGCTCCTGCCGGCGATCCTCTACGTTCTCGCTCTCGCGATCCTTGTCGTCGTAGCGCATGGCGCGACCTCGCCCTCGCGTGGTTTCAGCTCCCGCCAGCGTGTACAGCTCCGCGCGAGCATCCGTATGGGCTCATATCTGCACGCCTAGCGTTCCGAGACAAGGCCTGTGGTGTGCGAGAGACGCTGGACGATCCGCCGGCGCTTGGCTAAGGCCTAGCGGACCTGCGGAAATGCCGACCGGACGCCGCGACGTCGGAGCGACCGCCGTGACTTGCGCCTTGGGAGACTGGACCTTGCAGACGACCGGAAACGCCGTGCTTGTGCTGATCACCGCAGCGGGCAGCCCACCGCTCGTCGTGGACGAGGTGGCGGGTTGGCTCGACTGCGACTCGCGCCGGCTGACCTGGTTGTCGCCGGGCGAAGCCTGCGAGCTGGCGCTCGGCGCGTCGGTGGCGGACAGCCAATCCGCCCTCGCCAGGGCTCGCGCCAGCGTCGGCACGCGCCCCGTCGATGTTGCACTGGTGTCCAGCGACGGCCGGCGCAAGCGCTTGCTCGTGGCCGACATGGACTCGACCATCATTCAGCAGGAATGCATCGACGAAATGGCCGACATGATGGGGCTGAAGCCCCGCATTGCCGCCATCACCGAGCGGGCCATGCGGGGCGAGCTCGATTTCGCGGCCGCGCTGCGCGAGCGCGTGGGACTGCTTGCCGGTCTGGCGGAGAGCGAGCTGGCGCGCGTCTTCGCCGAGCGCATACAGGTGATGCCGGGTGCGCGCACGCTCGTGGCGACGATGCGCGCCTCAGGGGCCTACACGGCGCTGGTCTCTGGCGGCTTCACCTACTTCACCTCGCGCGTCGCCTCCGCCGTCGGCTTCGACATGAACAGCGCCAATCGGCTCGTCATCGAGAAGGGTCGCCTGACAGGTGAGGTCGAGGAGCCCATCCTGGGGCGCGAGGCGAAGCTCGAGACGCTGTCAGCCCTCGCCGCCGAGCGCGGCATCGCCGCCGGCTTGACACTGGCGGTCGGTGACGGCGCCAACGACCTCGCCATGATCAGGGCCGCAGGCCTGGGTGTCGCCTATCGCGCCAAGCCGATCGTGGCGGCTGAAGCGGCGGCGCAGATCAATCACACGGACCTCACCGCCCTGCTCTACCTGCAAGGCTACCGGCGCGACGAGTTCGTCGGCTGAGGCACGCAGCGCGCTCAGGTGCGCCGACGTCCGAATCCCGTCGGCATCGCGGGGCCGGCAGCCGGCGGCACGTGTCGGCTGCGCGCCCGCGCTACAGGTCCTGGCGGGACCGCTGGGTCCTCGCCCGGTCCGCGCCACCAGGAGCCGCCACTGCGGCTGGTGATGAGCATGCCGAGCAGCGTCAGGGGCAGAAGGGTCAATGCGATTCCGAGGGGTGTATTGAGAGCGGCGCGGAACTTCATCGCCTGCACCAGAGCCGACATGGCGCGCCGCCCGCGCATGCCAGAATACCCTGTTCGCATCGCGATGTAGGTCGCGATCGCCGCAAGCACGAAACCGCCCAAGACGACAGCCGCACCCATACCAAAAGCGCCGAAGCGCGAGGCCCCGCGTCCGTCCTCGTCGGAATCGACCAGGCAAAGGAAGACGATGCAGATGAGGGCCGCGATCAGGTACTTCGGCAGCGCCAGCTTCAGGATGCCGAGCACGAAGCCGACCGTCCACGGCGAGCCGAATACGACGGCGAATGCGGCGTCTGCCCAGAACAGAACGACCAGCACCCCGACCAGTGCCACCGGCAAGCCGGCGTCGCGCAGCCGGCGTACGGTGATCCCGAGCCAAGAAAAGACGAAGACGAGATAGATGATGGGCTTCAGATAGATGGCGACGACCAGAGCCAGTGCGCCACACGCTCCGCCGACGCCCCGGCAGTTCGTGGAATAGACGAAGGTCTTGAGTAGAAATGGAAAGGCGAACGTCACCGCCAGGAAGACCGCGATGCGGATCAGCGCCGCGATCGCATAGTCACGGCGCGACAGAACACCTCGAAACCGGAACACGCCAAGCCTCCCCGAACATACGACAGGTAGACTAGCGTGGAACTCTTAAGGTTCGTTTGTCACTGGCGACGGATGCGTCGAGCCGCGGGCGAACTCAGCGACTGCGCCGACCGAACTGCGCCGGGCGCGGGGCCGCCCCCAACGCGCCGTCCGCATGCGCGGCCGCCCGGCGGCGCCTTGCCGGAGCGTCCGAAGGCGCACTGAGCGCCGGGCTCGAGCCATCACGCCCCTTGATCAGCATGGCCAGCAGCGTCAGCGGCAGGAGTGCGGTGGCGATCATCAAGGGCGGCCGGATGGCGCCGAGAACCGCTTTCAGATTGTGAAAATCCGCGGCGGTCCGGGGATGCTCGCCAATGCCGTGGACCCAGCGCAGCATGACATAGCCCACGAGCGTCATGCCCAGGATGGCGACGAGCACGCAGGCGGCAGCGACTGGCGTGGCACCGAACCGGGCCATGCCGCGCCCCTTCGCATCGCTGTCGACGAGGCAGAGAAAGGCGATACAGGCCAGCGCCGCAAGCATCAGGTATTTGGCAAACAGCTTGTATCTGACGAAGGTGATGAACGGCATCGTCCATTCCGCACTCCCGAACACGCCCATGCTCGGAAAACCCCAGAGGCCCTGGCTGGCAGCTCCGAGGAAAAGCGCAACAAGGATGGCCACGAACCGTCCGGGAAGCCCGATATCGCGCAAGCGCCGCACGCCAATTCCAAGCCACGAAAAGACGAACAGCCAGTAGACGAGCGGCTTCAAGTAGATCCATCCGTAGGGCGCCAGGCTCATAAAGCCCAAGGCGCTGAGGCCATCGCCGCCCCAGAAAGCGGGAATGAGAGCGAGAACAATGACGACGATCGTCGGAAGCGCGACGATCGCCCCGAGAAAAAGCTCGATCCGGAGCGCCGCCGCTGCTGCGAACGCCTCTCGCCCCAAGACTCCGTGAAAGCGGAACATGGGCCGCCCCCTGTGCCAAAGACAGGAAGGTTAGCCTAGAAACATTAACGGGCGTTTGCCTCCGCGCGCAGGCCCCCCGGGCCGGGCTGCCGACCCTGCCGCTCCTAGCGCGCGAACTTCTTGAACTTGATGCGGTGGGGCTCGACGGCCTGATCGCCGAGGCGGCGCTTCTTGTCCTCCTCGTAATCGGCGAAATTGCCCTCGAACCAT
>JAGRKR010000160.1:5377-5511 GCA_020442225.1 Hyphomicrobiaceae bacterium
TCGCCCTCGAAGGCCAGGATGTGCGTCGCCAGGCGGTCCAGGAAGAAGCGATCGTGGCTGATGATGACGGCGCAGCCCGGGAAATCCTCGAGCGCCGCCTCCAGCGCCGACAGCGTCTCGGTGTCGAGATCGTT
>JAGRKR010000161.1 GCA_020442225.1 Hyphomicrobiaceae bacterium
ACCAGCCAGTCGCCCTTGAGGCGCGCATAGCCCGCATAGCCGCCGTAGTGCGCCTCGCCGACGCCCCAGCCGTTGAGGATCACCTCGTCCCCGGGCCGAAAGCTGGCGTGCGTCGAGCTTTCCACGCGCCCGACCAGATCGATGCCGGGGATCATGGGATAGCGGCGCACCACCGGCGCCTTCCCCGTAATCGCCAGCCCGTCCTTGTAATTGATCGTGGAATGGCTGACGCGAACGACGACATCGCCTTCCATGAGATCGTCGAGCGTGAGTTGGGCCCAATCGAGCGACGGCCCGCCCTCGCCCTTCCGCACCATCAACGCCGAAAATGTGCTCATCTCTACCTCCTCGCGCGCTTTCCCACCCCTTAAGCGATAGACCGTGGCGAGTCGAGCCAGTCGCGGGGCGAGGCCGGAGCGGGCCGGCCAGCCGCTCGGCTCCGGGCATGCCGACGGGCGGAGCCGCGAGACGCGTATTGCAGGCAGGGCGAACCCGCGCTAAAAGCCTTGCTTCGCCCGCGGCCCTGCCGCAACGACCAAGCGGAGAGGTGCCAGAGTGGTCGATCGGGGCGGTCTCGAAAACCGTTGTGCGCGCGAGCGTACCGTGGGTTCGAATCCCACCCTCTCCGCCAGTTCGCCTCCTTGACCAGCGTCGGGTCGCTCGACCGCCCGCCGGGGCGTCCATGGCGCCACGGACGCGCTCTAGCTCCTGCGCAGAGCCTCGGTGGCCGGCTTGTCGATCGTCCCGTCGTCCCGCAGCACAACCTTGTAGTCGCGCTCGGCGGCCGCCCGGCTGATCAGCTCGCTGCGCACATCCGCCTGGACCTTATCGAGGTCGCGTTGCAGGGGTTCCCCATAGCCCCCACCGCCGGGCATCTCGATCACCAGCCGGTCGCCGGCCTCGACGACCTGGAAGCCCTTGCCCTTGAGCTGGCGCCCCGCGGCGGTGCTGAGGCGTCCCGCAGCACCCGAGAGCCCGCCCTCGCGCCCGCGCGGCGGGTTCTTGATGCGCTCGAAGACGGCGTGGATGCCGTAAGGCACAGGCTCGCGATTGCCGATCACCATGACCTGACCGATGCCGCCGCGCTGCCGGCCGGCGCCACCCGAATCCTGCCGGTAGTCCTTGCGCCAGACCACCAGTGGCGTGATGGTTTCCGTGATCTCCACCGGCACCGTCTTGACGCCACTGGGAAACGGCGTCGCCGACAGACCGTCGAGCGTCGGGCGCGCGCCGGCACCGCCCGAGTGGAAGCTGATGATGGTGAATGCCGTGCCGTCCTGCCCGGTGATGCCGGGGCCAGCCGCCAGACGTACGTTCCACAGGTTCGAGGTTCCCTCCGCCGGCACATGGCCCGGCATCGCCTGGTGCAGGCAGCCGAACACCACGTCGGGCAGCATGTGACCGATCGTCGAGCGGGCGACGACCGCGGACGGGGGTTGCGCGTTCATGATGGCGCGCTCCGGGGCCGAGACGGTCACCGTATCGAGCGTGCCCGTGTTGTTGGGGATCGAAGGTGCGGCGACGCACTTGACCGCGAAAGCCGTATACGCCTCCGTGTAGCACATCGGGCAGTTGATGCCGTAGGACGAGGCCCCCGACGAGCCGGCGTAATCGACATGCACCTTGCCGTTGGCGATGGTCAGGGCCGCCTTGAGGTCGATCGGCGCATCATAGCCGTCGATCCGCATGTGATAGCGCCATGTGCCCTGCGGCAGCTTGTTGATCGCGGCCGTCATGCCGGCATGGCTCTGCGTGATGATGTAGTCGCCGAGCTGATCGAGGTCGCGCAATCCGTACTCGTCCATCATCGCCAGCAGCCGATCCGCGCCGCGCTGGTTGCAGGCGACGAGGGCATAGATGTCGCCCTCCACCTGGACCGGTTCGCGCACGTTGTGGCGGATGAGCTTGAGCAGCCACTCGTTCACCCGCCCCGCGCTGATGAGGGGCACGATCGGAATGAAGCATCCCTCGTGGAAGATCTGGCGGCCGTCCGGCGACATGCCGATGCCGCCGATGTCGACGACGTGCGTCGTGCTGGCGAACAGCGCCACCATGCGCTCGTCGATGAAGGTCGGCGTGACCATCGTGAGGTCGTGCAGGTGCCCTGTGCCCTTCCAGGGATCGTTCGTGATGTAGACGTCGCCCGGGCGCATCGTCTCGGCCGGAAACTCGGCCAGGAAGTGCTTGACCGAGCGCGCCATGGAGTTGACGTGTCCGGCCGTGCCGGTGACGGCCTGGGCCAGCATGCGGCCGCCAACGTCGAAGATACCGGCCGATATGTCCCCGGCTTCGCGCGCCGACGTGCTGAAGGAGGTGCGGATCAGCGTCTGCGCCTGCTCCTCGACGACCGACAGCAGCCTGTTCCACATCACCTGCAGGCGTATGTTGTGCATCTCTGACATGTCGTTGCCCGCTCCTATTGGCCGCTGCCGCTGCGCTGCAAGATCAAGTGGCCGCCGCTGCTCACCCGCACCTCGAAGCGGGCCGGCACCAGCGTCGCCGTCTCCGCTTCCACGATCACGGCGGGACCGTCGATGCGGGCTCCGCGGGGAAGCCTGTCGCGGTCGTAGACGCCGGCCGCGACGCTCTCGCCCGTGCCTGGATCGAACACGCGCCGGGTCCCGACGGGAGGACCGGCGGCGACGACCGGCGGCAGGTCCATGAAGCGCACCTCGGGCTGGCGGGTTGCCAGCGTCAGCGACCAGGTCAGCGCTTCGACGCCGAGATCGGGCACGGTGCGCGCAAACAGCTTGGCATACTGCGCCTCGAACAGGCGCCGCAGCTCCTTGTCGGCATCGGCCCCGAGCCCCTCCGGTGGCAGCTTGACGGAAATCTCGTAGCCCTGCCCGCGATAGCGCATGAAGGCCTCGCGCGTCTCCGTAAGCGGCGCGTCGGGCGCACCGAGCCGCACCACGGCCTCCGCCTCGGCGCGCATCTGCGCAAACATCGCCGCAACGCTCGCCGCGTCGAATTCGTCGAGCCGCATCACGCGCGTGCGCACGACCTCGTAAGAGATCGGCGCCAGCAGGAAGCCGTGCGCCGAGCCGACGCCGGCGCCGACGGGCACGATGATCCGGTCGATGCCGAGCTTTTCCGCCAGCCGCGCGCAGTGCAGCGGCGCCGCGCCGCCCATGGCGATCAACGTCCGGTCGGCGACGTCCTTGCCGTTCTCGACAGCGTGCACGGGCGCCGCGCTCGCCATCGTCTCGTCCACGATTTCGGCGATGCCCGCGGCTGCGACCTGCACCTCGAGCCCGAGCGGCTCGCCGATCACCGCCCTGATCGCCGCCGCCGCGCGTCCGGCGTCGAGCAGGATCTTGCCGTTGGCGAAGTTGCGGGGATCGATCCTGTCGAGCACGACATCACCATCGGTGACGGTCGGCGCGCTGCCGCCGCGCGCGTAGCAGGCCGGCCCCGGCATCGAGCCGGCACTCTGCGGCCCGACCGCGATACGGCCGAGTTCGTCGAGCCTCGCAATCGAGCCGCCGCCGGCGCCGATCTCGACCATCTCGATGACGGGAATGCGCACGGGCAAGCCGCTGCCCTTGAGGAAGCGGTACTGACGCGCCACCTCGAAGGTGCGGCCGTTCTGCGGCACGAGATCGTCGATCAGCGTCAACTTGGCGGTGGTCCCGCCCATGTCGAAGGACAGCGCGTGGCGGATGCCGCACTCCGCAGCGATACGCTGCGCGAAGATGACGCCGCCGGCAGGGCCTGACTCGATCAGTCGGATCGGCTCGGCAATGGCTGTCTCGAGGGTGGTGATGCCGCCGCTCGACATCATCATCAGCAGCGGACAGGTCAGCCCGCTGGCGGCGAGGCCCTGCCCGAGCCGCTTCAGATAGCCCTCCATCAGCGGCTGCACGTAGGCATTGGCGCACGTCGTCGAGGTCCGCTCGTACTCGCGGATCTCCGGACACACCCGCGAGGACAGTGTGATCGACAGCCCCGGCAGGCGCGCTTTCAGAATGGCCGCCACGCGCTGCTCGTGGGCAGGGTTGATGTAGCTGTGCAGGAAGCAGATCGCCACGGACTCGATGCTGGCCGCCTCGAGCTTGCCGACGAGCGCATCGACGGAGGTCTCGTCGAGCGGCAACAGCACGCTGCCATCCGCCGCCATCCGCTCCCTCACCGTGAGACGGAGCTCGCGGGGGACCAGGGGCGCCGGGCGCTCCATGTAGAGGTCGTACTGCTCGAAGCGGTGCTCGTGCGCAATCTCCAGCGTATCGCGGAAGCCGTCCGTCGCGATCAGCGCGGTGCGCGCGCCTTTGCGCTCGATCAGCGCATTGGTGGCGAGCGTGGTGCCGTGGATGACGAGCTTGACGCTGTCGGGCTGCACGCCGGCCTCCGCGAGCAGGCTCCTGGCGCCATCGAGTACGCCTTGTTCCGGCGCCTCGGGTGTCGTCAGCACCTTGGTGGACCATTGGCGTCCGTTTCCGTCCAGGACGAGGTCCGTAAAGGTGCCACCGATGTCAACGGCAAGTCTCATGGCTTGGCTTCCGGCTGAGAGTGGGGAGTGGGCGAGGCTGGCGTGCCACCGTCGTTCGAGGCCGGCCGAGCCGCAGGACCCGGC
>JAGRKR010000162.1 GCA_020442225.1 Hyphomicrobiaceae bacterium
GGCGCCCCGCAGAAGCCGATCAGCGTGGTTTCGTCCGGCAGCGCCCCACGCACGCGCGAAACCGTCTCGCACACCCTGTCGAACTTCGACCTTGTCGCCTCCAGTCGCAGGCCGGCAAGACCCGCCTCGCTTGCGATCGCGTCGAGGACGGGGCCCTCTCCTTCCACGAAACGCACGCCTTGGCCCAGGGCGTCCGGCACCACCAGAATATCCGAGAACAGAATGGCGGCATCGAAGCCGTACCGGCGGATAGGTTGCAGCGTCACCTCGGCAGCCAGCTCGGGATTATAGCAGAGGTTGAGGAACGAGCCTGCTTTCCCGCGGATTTCTCTGTACTCGGGAAGATACCGTCCGGCCTGCCTCATGAGCCACATGGGCGGCACAGTGGCGGCTTCGCCTTGAAAGGCACGTAGCAGGGGTCTCGAGGATGGTCTGGCGGACGCTACGCTCATGGCCTCTTTCTAATGATTAGATGATCTATGATTTTGTTATTGTTCTTATTGGTCTGTGAACTCTGAGGGTTACGCGTTGGGCCTCTCGTATCCCCCAGTTTTCCGCAGGCCGCAATGCGGCATCTAGATGTCGTAGCGTCGGTGTCGGCCTGCTACAAGAGGACGTTTCAATCGCAGTTTCAGAGACTTCCAGGGTGTGTTCCAGCGGTAGTACAATTGACAACCTGTGGATTATGGCCGCTTATCGCAAGGGTTCGGTGCGGTTGAGCGGGCTGTGGATAACGTCGCTCGTGCTGCCTCGCCCGGCCCAGATGTGGATAACCTTGTGGGGTCGGGGCCTGAAGCCTGTAGGAGCCCGCCGGGGACGCCGTGGGGCTGTGGAGAATTGGGCGAGTTATCAACAGCGAGGCCGCGCGCATTGGCGAGCTTGTTTCATCTGCATCTTATCTCGGACGCGACCGGTGAAACGCTGACGACGATCGCCAAGGCGGCCGTGGTCCAGTTCCCGCAGATGCGCCCGATCGAGCACGTCTACCCCCTCGTCCGTTCGCAACGGCAGCTCGAGCGCGTGTTGCAGGAGATCGAGTCCGCCCCGGGCATCGTGCTTTATACCGTCATCAGCAAGGAGCTGCAGGCGGTGATCGAGCAGCGCTGCAAAGAGCTGAAGCTGCCCTGCCTGCATATCCTCGAGCCGATCATGCACGTGTTCGAGTCCTATCTCGGCGCCACGCAGACGCCGACCGTGGCCGGCCAGCATGTGCTCGATGCCGACTACTTCAAGCGGATCGAGGCCCTGAATTTCTCGATGGCCCACGACGACGGGCGCTTGCCGGTCAATCTCGATCTCGCCGACATCATCATCGTCGGCATATCCCGGACCTCGAAGACGCCGACCAGCATCTATCTCGCCAATCGCGGCTATCTCACCGCCAACTACCCCATCGTTCCCGGCGTCGAGATCCCGCAGGAGCTGCTGAAGCCGACCACCGCATTCGTCGTCGGGCTGGTGGCGAGTCCGGACCGCATTGCCCAGATCCGGCGCAACCGTGTCATGATGCTCGCGGATCGTGACCTCGACGACTACGTCGACCGCGATCGAATCACCGCGGAAATCATGTTCACGCGACGCCTGTGCGCCCGCCAGGGCTGGCCTGTCATCGACGTCACGCGCCGCTCCATCGAGGAGACGGCCGCCACCATCCTCAAGCTCCTGCACGAGCGCAAGGAAGGCGGCAAGCCGATCGCCGCGGCGGTGGAGATCTGAGGGGCGCGCGCTCAGCAATGACCAGAAAATCCGATGTGACGCTCATTCTCGCCTCCGCGAGCGAAAGCCGCCGGCGCATGCTCGCCGCAGCGGGGGTGTCGTGTTGCGCCATTGCCGCCGACGTCGACGAGCGCGCCATCCGTGAATCGGCTCTGGCGCGGCGACCCGCAGCGGCGCCACCCGATATCGCCGTCGAGCTGGCGGAGGCGAAGGCCCTTGCCATCAGCCGTCTGGAGCCGTCGGCGCTGGTGATCGGCGGCGATCAGATCCTCGCGGCGGACGGGCGCATCTTCGAGAAGCCGGACGGACTGGCCGCCGCCCGGCGGCAGCTCGAGGCGCTGGAGGGGCGGGTTCACGAGCTGCACTCGGGTCTGGCGCTGGCTGAAGCCGGCGGCGTCGTCTGGAGCACGTGCCAGACGGCGCTTCTGCACATGCGCCCTCTCAGCCCGGCATTCATGGACCATTACCTCGATCAGGTCGGCGCCGATGTCTGTACGTCGGTTGGCTGCTACAAGCTCGAAGGTCTCGGCGTGCAGTTGTTCGAGCGTATCGACGGCGACTTTTTCACCATCCTCGGCCTGCCGCTGCTGCGCCTCCTGGCCGAGCTGCGATCGCGGGGGATCATCGCGCAATGACGGCGGACCCTCGCGCATTCGTCATCGGCTGGCCGATCAAGCATTCGCGCTCGCCACTCATTCACGGCTACTGGCTGGAGGCCTACGGCCTTGTTGGCAGCTATGAAAAGATCGCCGTGAAGCCCGACGATCTCGCGGCCTTTCTCGCGGGTCTGGGGGCGGCCGGCTACGTCGGCGGCAACGTGACGGTCCCGCACAAGGAGGATGCGTTCAGGCTGGCGGCGGTCACCGACGATGCAGCGCGCGCGATCGGAGCCGCCAACACGTTGTGGCTGGACGGCGGGCGGCTGCACGCCTCGAATACGGATGCCTACGGGTTCATGACGCACCTGGGCGAGACCGCGAGCGGCTGGGCCGCCAGGGATCGCCCGGTGCTGGTGCTCGGCGCAGGCGGTGCGGCGCGCGCCATCGTCTACGGATTTCTGGCGGCCGGCGTCGAGATGGTCATGGTGTGCAATCGCACGCTGGCGCGGGCCGAGGAGCTGGCCGCGCATTTCGGACCGAAGGTCGTCGCCAGGCCGTGGCAGGACCGCGTCGCCTGTGCGGAGCGCGCCGGCGTGCTCGTCAACACCACCACGCTCGGCATGTCCGGCGCCGATCCTCTCGACATGCCGCTTACCACCTTGCCGGCGGACGCCGTCGTGGCAGACATCGTCTATGTTCCGTTGCTGACGCCGCTGCTTGCCCGCGCCAAACGCAGGGGGCTGGCAGCAGTCGACGGGCTCGGCATGCTGTTGCACCAGGCGGTGCCCGGCTTTGAGCGATGGTTCGGCGTCCGCCCGACGGTGACCCCGGCCCTTCGGGAGCGCATTGTGGCCGATATCGAGGGACGCTGATGCTGATCATCGGACTGACGGGCTCGATCGGCATGGGGAAATCGACGGCGGCCGCCCGCTTCCGCAGCCACGGCATCGCTGTATTCGATGCCGATGCCGCCGTGCACCGGCTCTATGCCGGCAAGGCCGTGCCGCTGATCGAGGCGGCGTTTCCGGGAACGACGAACAGCGTCAGCAAGACCGTCGATCGCCCGCTCCTGGCGGCGGCGCTCATCGCCGATCCCAGTGGCTTCAAGCGGCTCGAAGCGATTGTGCACCCGCTCGTACAGGCCGAGCAGCGAGAGTTTCTGCAGGAGCAGGCAGCGGCCGGCGCAGACATGGCCGTGCTGGAAATTCCCCTGTTGCTGGAGACGGGTGGCGAGGCGCGCGTCGATATCGTGGTGGTGGTCAGTGCCCCGCCGGAGGTGCAGAGGCAGCGCGTGCTGGCGCGCCCAGGCATCACCGAGGAGCGGCTGCAATCCCTGCTGGCCCGGCAGATGCCGGATGCTGAGAAGCGGGCCAAGGCCCATTTCGTTGTGGACACCAGCGGGACGATCGAGGCGAGCCAGGCGCAGATCGATACTATCATCGCCAAGCTGCGCGGGCGGCCGGGCGCCGCACTCGAGCGGCACTGGTCCTGAGCGGTTCTACGGACAGCCGGGCACGGGGGCCGAGATGACGCGAGAGATCGTACTCGATACGGAAACCACGGGGCTCGCGGCCAACGGCGGCGACCGGCTCGTCGAGATCGGCTGCATCGAGCTCGCGAACCGCATCGCGACGGGACGCGTCTTCCATCAGTATCTCGATCCGCAACGCGACATGCCCGAGGAAGCCTTCAAGATCCACGGGCTGTCGAGTGACTTCTTGCGCGGCAAGCCGCTCTTCGCGGATGTCGTCGAGGAGTTCCTGACCTTTGTCGGCGACGCGACCCTGGTCATTCACAATGCCAGCTTCGACATGGGCTTCATCAACGCCGAGCTGGCGCGTGTGCGCCGCCCGCCGATCCCGATGGATCGCGTCGTCGACACGCTGCAACTCGCCCGCCGCAAGCATCCGGGCTCGCCCAGCAGCCTCGATGCCTTGTGCCGGCGCTACCAGATCGACAACTCCGCGCGTACGAAGCACGGCGCTCTCCTGGACTCCGAGTTGCTGGCGGAGGTCTACGTCGAGCTGCTGGGCGAGCGACAGGCGACACTCCGTCTGGCGTCGATTGGCAGCGACGAGCGCTCGGCTCTTGGTCACGCGGCGGAAGCGCAAAAGCGGCCGAAACCGCTGGCGCCGCGGCTGACGCCGGAAGAGATCGAGGCGCACAAGGGCTTCGTCGAGAGCCTCGGCGATGCGGCGGCCTGGAAGCAGTATTTGCCCGAAGGCGCTTGAGGCGGCCGCCCGCTCCCGGCCGACCGTGGGGCAGCGGCTCCGGCGGCCCCGGAGTCAGCGGACGGATGGGTCCTTGTAGCAGCGGCGCATGGACTCGCAGCGGTACGAGCCCGAGAAGTGCATGCTGTCGCCCTTGGCCGGCTTGATGAAATTGCAGATCTGCTCGAGTCCTTCCGGCGTCAGCCAGCCCTGGCGGCGGCCACGCTGGACGGCGAAGCAGTCGGCGGCCTCCTCGTCCGGGCCGCGGAACTGATGCCCGCACTCGTGAGCGAAGATCCACAGCTTCACGGCGGTCGGCACCTTGGCCAGCAAGCGTGGATTGAGGATCAGAAACCCGGGATAGGCGGCGCCGTAATCGTCGAGCTGGTTGTCGAGCACCGTCGGCCGGCGGCCGCAGCTCACGCGCACGCCATCGATGGAAAGCTTTGTCGGGGCGATGATGCGCGAGGCGCCGACCTGCTTGGCATAATCCTCGGCCGTCGGGTTCGCGTGCGCTGAGCCCGCCCCGAAGCCGCCGATGGCCAGCATGAGGGCCGCTGCGCCCAAGATGTGACGCGCCAGTGTCCCGAACGTCATTCCCCAATCCCTACGTACCGACGACCGACTAACTACCCTGACAGTTGCGCGGGGTCTCCGTCCTGTCAAACCCGAGTGTCCCCGGGCTCTCTCAAACATTTCTTAAGATGCAGACGCGCAACGGTTTTTTCAGACAGGACTGCGCTCCGACGACTCGATCCGCTCCATATCGTCGTCTGATAAGCCGAAATGATGGCCAATCTCGTGCACAAGCACATGTGTAATCAGCGCACCAAGCGTCTCGCTGCCGTCCGACCAGTAGTCAAGGATGGCACGGCGGTAGAGGAAGACCATGTCGGGCTCCTGGCCGGGGTCCATCACGCTCTTCTTGTCGAGGCTGATGCCCTGATAGAGGCCCAGCAGCTCGTAGGGAGAGGGAATCCCGAGCTGATCGAGGACCTCGTCGGTGGCGAAGTCCTCGATCCTGATCACCAGATCCTGGCAGCGCTCGCGAAACGTCGCAGGCAGCGCCTGCCAGCTGCGCGCCGCAATCTCCTCGAAGTCGGCGAGCGAGGGCGCCGTTCGGTCGGTCCAGTCGTTGGCGTGTGTCATTGGCGAACCCGGCTGTGGCGTTCCCTCGGGTAGACCCGATGGGTGCGAGACAAGATGGGCAGGCCGCTAGACAATTCCAGGGTCCGGCGCCGGCCGGGCTCACTCTTGCACGCCGCGGCCCAGCCGGTCGACTACGCGCCGGTCGGCTCGATCACGCAGATCACCTGGCGAACGCCGACGATGCTGCGCAGCGCCACCGCGACGAGATGCGCGTGACGAGCGCTCAGCGGTGCGATGCGCAGATCGACGTTCACCTCCGAACCGTCGCCGTTCTCGCGGGAGGCGAACAGGCGTGTCGGTACGAGACCGAGCTTCGCGGCAGGCTCGACGACACGCGCCAACAGGCCGGGATCGGCATTGCCGATGATGTGGAAGAGCGCTTTGACGTCGGCGTCCGAAGCGGTGGCGCGCGCGTCCGCCGTGGCGCCGGAAGCGCCTGCGGGCATGTGCAGAGACAATGAGGTAGACACGGATGGGGATCCTCTCGTCGCAAATCGCAGATCGAAATAAACGGTGTGTTCCCGGCGCCCTCAGGCGGCCGGGCCGTTAATTCGATGCGCGATGGCGAAACGAGAGACGTGTGTCATGGCTGCTTAGATAGCCGCAAAGGCTAAAGGTTTCAATAACGTACTTAAGCCGCCGGCTTGCGCGAGATGACGATGGCCTCGTCGAGCGTGAACCACAGCTCGCCCTCCTCCTCGCGCGGACGCAGGAAAGCGGTCACCGCCGCCGGCGCTTCGGTCAGCAGTTTCCTCAGCCGATCGATCGTTGGCGCGTCGGCCCCGAGGCGCTCGGCCCACGGCTGGAAATCCATATCCTTCGGCAGGCGTTCCTTGTGCTCGACGCTGAAGCCGGCGGCCTCGAGGGCGCTCGTCCACTCGCTGAGCCCGAGCGCGCGCCCGTGGCTGGGGTCGCGCAGCTTTTCGAAGGCGTTGTAATAGTCCGCTGCGGCGGAGAGCTCCGCCACGTCGTAGCCGGGCGTCGATTCCTCGTCCGGAGAAATGTTGTCGACGAGCGCGAACGTGCCGCCTGGCTTCAAGACGCGCCGCACCTCGGAGACGAAACGGGGAATGTCGCCGAAGTGGTGCGGCGCGATCCGGCAGGTCACGAGATCGAAGCTGGCATCGGCGAACGGCAGCGCCTCCGCGTCGGCCTCGGCGGTCGTGACGTTGGTCAGCCCCTTTTCCTTGGCGACTTTTGCGGCGACCTGGAGCATTTCCGGCGTCAGATCGCTGGCAATGACCGCGGCCACGTGGGGAGCGAAAGCCGCGGCCGTGTGCCCGCCACCGGTGGCGACGTCGAGCGCGTGCCAGTTTGCCTTTGGCTTCACGAGCTCGACCAGACGCCCGAGGCTGGCACCCTTGGCATGAACGCGGCTTGTCGCATACTTGTCGGCGGCGGCGCCGAACTGGGACTTGATCAGGGATTTCGACATGGCCTCTTACCTCTCTCAGGGGCGTCCGCATGCTGTATCAAATGAAGCCGGCCGCCGTCTCGTGATGCGATTTCGCGACCGTCGGGCTAGCGGGCGCCCGGAATGGTCAGCGGTGGCGGATAGGGAGCGCTCGGCTCGGGCATGGCCGGCTTGGCGGGTGCTGCTGCCGGGGCGGGCGTCTTTGCCGGCGAGGCCGCCGGCTGTGGCGGTTGATCGCCGCGGGTCAGGATGCGATGCGTGCGCTGGCCAGCGGCAGCCATGTCCTCGATGCAGTCCTTGAGGTAACGATAGCTCAGGGGCAGAGACTTCGATGCCCTGGCGAGGCAGTCCTTCTTGTAGGGCTCCGGCAGGACGCCCCACGAGCCGGAGACGTCGTCACGCGCTCGCGTCTCGAACAGCCTGCACGTGCCGGGATCGCTCTCCCTGGCGCACGTCTCGTTCATGGACCATTGGGGAAAGGGCTGAGCCGATGCCGAAACTGCGGTCACGGTCGCAAGAATTCCGACGAATATGGTTCTCATGATGTGCACGCGCGTTCCTCCACATCGGTAGCTCTTTCAGCTCACCATGCCACAAGTTGCGGAGCGACGCATTTGCTCTAAATTCAATCATGCCAACAGTGTGAGCTCAGGACACCATGACCAATCTCGATGCCATAGGCGGCGCCATGGCGCCTCAGCGCCCGATCCAGCATGGGCCGGAAGCGTTCGAGGGTATGCGGAAGGCTGGCCGGCTCGCCGCGGAGGCGCTCGATCTTCTCGTGCCGCACGTGGTGCCCGGCGTGACGACCGAGACGCTCGACGAGATCGCATTCGACTTTGCCATGGCGCATGGCGCGATCCCGGCTCCGCTCAATTATCGGGGCTTTCCCCGCTCGATCTGCACCTCGATCAATCATGTCGTCTGTCACGGCATTCCCGGTCCCAAGCCATTGAAGGAAGGGGACATCCTCAACATCGACGTGACGCTGATCG
>JAGRKR010000776.1 GCA_020442225.1 Hyphomicrobiaceae bacterium
GCAACGCGGGCGCGACCGGCTCCGGCGTGGAGGACGGCGTGCTCACCGTCGCCATGGAGGCCGCCTACGCCCCGTACAACTGGGCCCAGCCGACCGATGCCAACGGCGCGGTGAAGATGAAGGACTCGGAGCTCTACGCCAACGGCTACGACGTCATGACCGCCAAGAAGATCGCCGAGGCCAACAACTGGAAGCTCGAGATCAAGCAGCTGGACTGGGATTCCCTCATCCCTGCCGTCCAGTCGGGCACCGTCGACGCCGTCATCGCCGGCCAGTCCATGACCGCCGAGCGCGAGCAGGAGGTCGACTTCGCGGGCCCGTACCTGTACGCCGACATCGTCGTGCTCACCAAGAAGGACAGCAAGTACGCCAGCGCCAAGGGGCTATCCGACCTCTCCGGCGGCAAGGTGACCAGCCAGACCGGCACCATCTGGTACGACACCCTCATCCCGCAGATCCCGAACGCCAACCGTCAGTCCGCCGCCGAGAGCGCGCCGGCCATGCTCATGGCGCTCGAGACGGGCCAGGTCGACTACGTGGTCACCGACATGCCCACCGCCGAGGGCGCCATCGTCGCCTACCCGGACATGCAGATCGTCGACCTCTCTGGCGGCGACAACTTCCAGGTCTCCGACGAGGACGTCAACATCGGCGTGTCCGTGCGCAAGGGCAACACCGAGCTCAAGGACAAGATCGACGCCTACCTCAAGACGCAGCCGAAGGACGACTTCAACGCGCAAATGGCCGAGGCCGTGAAGATCCAGCCGCTCGAGAACAACTAGTGCGGCCTGGCACGAGCTGGAACGCGAAAGAAGTGAGCTAATTACATGCTGGCACAACTCTGGCAAGACATCCTCACCCTGTTGGAGGACTACGGCCCCACCTACGGCAAGGGCATCCTCAGCACGCTGGTGCTGGCGATCGTGGCCACGTTTTTCGGCTGCGTGATCGGGTTCGTCTGCGGCATGCTGCAGACGATCCCGCACGAGAAGACCGACCCGGTGTGGAAGCGCGTCATCCTGTGGATCGTGCGCGCGATCATCCGCGTCTACGTTGAGCTCTTCCGCGGCACGCCGATGATTCTGCAGGCCGTGTTCATCTTCTACGGCCTGCCGTACTTCTCCAACAACGCGTTCCAGTTCACCAACCTCTGGGCCGTGTCCATCGCCGTGGTGTCCATCAACACCGGCGCCTACATCGCGGAGTCGGTCCGCGGCGGCATCTTCTCCGTCGACCCGGGCCAGATGGAGGGCGCCCGCGCGATCGGCATGACGCACGTCCAGGCGATGCGCCAGGTCGTGCTGCCGCAGGCGCTGCGCAACATCCTCCCGCAGATCGGCAACAACTTCATCATCAACATCAAGGACTCCTCGGTGATGTTCATCATCGGCTTCTCCGAGTTCTTCTCCGTCCACCGCATGGTCTCCGGCGCCGTGTTCAAGTACTTCCCGTCGGCGACGATCGAGATGCTGGGCTACCTGACGCTCACGCTGGTCTCCTCCATCCTCCTGCGCTGGTTCGAGCGCCGCCTGGACGGCAAGGACGCCTACGAGCTGCATAACGCGCCGGGCGCGAAGAGCGAGTACGAGCTGATGAACGACGACAAGCTGGTCATGGCCGCGGGCAACTACACGTTCCCCGACAAAGCCGAGCGGAAGGGCA
>JAGRKR010000019.1:0-836 GCA_020442225.1 Hyphomicrobiaceae bacterium
GCGACGATGGTCATCGCGGTGCCGACCGGCGTGAAGATCTTCTCGTGGGTCGCAACCATGTGGGGCGGGTCCATTCGCTTCACGACCCCGATGCTGTTCGCCATCGGCTTCATTTTCCTGTTCACGTTGGGTGGCGTGACGGGCGTCGTGCTGTCGAATGCCGGCATCGACCGTTCGCTGCACGACACCTACTACGTCGTCGCCCACTTCCATTACACGATGTCGCTCGGCGCGCTCTTCACGCTGTTCGCGGGCTGGTATTACTGGTTCCCGAAGATGTCCGGCTACATGTACTCCGAGGCGCTGGGCAAGCTGCACTTCGTGCTGGCGTTCGTGGGCGTGAACCTGACGTTCTTCCCGCAGCACTTCCTCGGGCTCGCCGGCATGCCGCGCCGCTATGCCGACTATCCCGAGGCGTTCGCCGGCTACAACTACTGGTCGTCGGTCGGCTCGTTGGTCGCGGCGTTCAGCACGTTGGTCTTCTTTGCCGGCATCGCCCACGCCTTCATGCGCAAGGAGAAGGCCGCGGACAATCCGTGGGGTGCCGGCGCCGATACGCTGGAATGGACGCTGTCCTCGCCGCCTCCGTTCCACCAGTTCGAGACGCTGCCGAAGATCAAGGCCGAGGCGCATCACTGAGCGCATTCGATGCGAGGGGGCGCCGATCGGCGCCCCTGGCAGTCTCGGTTGAGAGTTTGAAGAGCAGTTCGAGGACCTGAGGTCGCGACGATGGAGAGCAACGCCCAACTGGAGAGCGTGAGGACGACGGTCACCACCGGCGGCAGCGTCGGCGACTACGTGGCGCTGCTGAAGCCGCGCGTGATGTCGCTCGTCGT
>JAGRKR010000019.1:934-3342 GCA_020442225.1 Hyphomicrobiaceae bacterium
ACGCCGACATCGACGCCCGCATGGCGCGCACGGCGGGACGCCCCATTCCGCGCGGGCGCATCGCGCCGGACGAGGCGCTGACCTTCGGTGTGGTGCTGGCCATCGGCTCGGTCGGCACGCTCGGCCTGCTGGTGAACTGGGTGGCGGGCGCGCTGCTGGCGCTCACGATCGCCTTCTATGTGTTCGTCTACACGATGTGGCTCAAGCGCCGGACGCCGCAGAACATCGTCATCGGCGGTGCCGCTGGCGCCTTCCCGCCGGTCGTCGGCTGGGCCGCCGCCACGGGCAGCGTATCGGTTGAAAGCCTCGTGCTGTTCCTCATCATCTTCATGTGGACGCCCCCACATTTCTGGGCGCTGGCGCTGTATCGCTGTCGCGACTACGAGCGGGTCGGCGTGCCCATGCTGCCGGTCGTCGCGGGGCCGGACGAGACGCGTCGCCAGATCCTGATCTACAGCCTCATCCTGGTTCCGATCGGACTGCTGCCGGTGCTGCTCGGGCTCGGCGGCCTGCTTTACGCCGTGACGGCGGCGGGGCTCGGACTGGTGTTCCTGTGGCATGCGTTCACGGTCTGGCGCGTGCGCGAGGGCGCGGCAGGCGATCTCGCGGCGCGGCGCATGTTCGCCTTCTCGATCCTCTACCTCTTCCTGCTGTTCGCCGTGCTCCTGCTCGAGAAGGGGGCTGGCTGGAAATTCCCGCTTGCGGGGCTGACGTGACGCCGGATGAGGCTCAGGAGCTCGAGCGGGCGCGCCGGCAGCGCATGCGATCGATCGCGATCGCTCTGGCGCTCGTGGCGCTGGTCGTACTGTTCTACGTGGCGACGATCGTGAGGCTCGGCGGCAACGTCGCGCGGCGACCGGCGGTCGGGGCCGTGTCTCAGCCGACCGTGGTGGTGTCGAGTCCGGCGCCGAGCGAGAAGGAGGTGCAGCAATGCTGAGGACCCGCAACGGGCGTGTCGCCATGGCGACGGCGCTCACGGCCGCCGGCATGCTGGGCATGGCCTTCGCCGCCGTGCCCCTCTATCAGCTTTTCTGCCAGGTGACCGGCTACGGCGGCACCATCCGCAAGGCTCAGAAGGCAGCGACCGTCACGCTCGACCGCAAGATGACCATCTGGTTCGACGCCAACACGGCGAGTGGGCTCGACTGGGAGTTCAAGCCGGTCGTCTCGCGCATGGACGTGCGCATCGGCGAGACGCATCTGGCGTACTATCGGGCGACCAACAAGTCGGACCGGCCGGTCGTCGGCTCGGCCACCTTCAACGTAACGCCGGACGTCGCCGGCTCCTTCTTCAACAAGCTGGCCTGCTTCTGCTTCACGGAGCAGACCTTGCAGCCGGGCCAGTCGATCGACATGCCCGTGAGCTTTTTTGTCGATCCGGCGATCGTGAAGGACATGAGCGCCAAGGGCGTCAAGGAGATCACGTTGTCGTACACCTTCTATCCGGTGAAGAAGCCGGCGCCGAAGCCCCCAGCGAAGGGGTCGTGACGGCGCAGGCAAACGGGTAACGAGCAGATTTTCGACGGGAAGCTGCCGCGGTTTTCGGGTCCGCACGACGGGCCGGCGGCAGCCTCGGGAAGACACTTTATGGGGCGCTAGGGAGCAAGACGAATGGCAGACGGGCACGCGAAGCGACACGACTATCACATCATCGATCCGAGCCCCTGGCCGCTGACGGGCTCGATCTCGGCCTTCATCATGGCCATTGGCGCCATCATCTGGATGAAGTCACTCGGCGTCGGCACCGGCCTGTTCGGCATGAAGGGCCCCTGGGTCTTCGCCGTCGGCACGCTCGGCGTCCTGCTCACCATGTACTACTGGTGGCGCGACGTGATCCGCGAGGCTATTCGGGGCGATCACACGCCGGTCGTGCAGATCCACCTGCGCTACGGCATGATCCTGTTCATCGCTTCGGAGGTGATGTTCTTCGTCGCCTGGTTCTGGGCGTACTTCGACTCCGCCCTCTATCCGGGCGTTCTCACGCCACTCCCCAATGGCGGCGAGACCATCGGATGGGTGGCGCGCGACGCCCTGACGGGCGGGCATTGGCCGCCCAAGCCGTCGGCCGCCTTCAAGGGCACGTTCGATCCCTGGAGCCTGCCGCTGGTCAACACGCTGATCCTGCTGACATCCGGCACGACGGTCACCTGGGCGCACCACGCGCTGCTCAAGAACGATCGGCGCGGGCTGATCCTCGGCCTGTTTGCGACCGTGCTCCTCGGCTTCATCTTCACCTTGCTGCAGGCCTACGAGTACGCGCACGCAGGCTTCAACTTCAAGGGCCACATCTACGGTGCCACGTTCTTCATGGCGACCGGTTTCCACGGTTTCCACGTGATCGTCGGCACGATCTTTCTGATCGTCTGCCTGATCCGGGCGCTGGCCGGCCAGTTCACGCCGAAGCAGCA
>JAGRKR010000163.1:0-467 GCA_020442225.1 Hyphomicrobiaceae bacterium
TTCAACGTCTCGCGGGCAGCGGCCAACTACTTCCGCGACCAGGAGAGTGGCACGCTCGTGCATTTCACCTCGACGTCGGGGCTCATCGGCAACTTCGGCCAGGCGAACTACTCGGCGGCCAAGCTCGGTATCGTCGGGCTCTCCAAATCGATCGCGCTGGACATGGCGCGCTTCAACGTGCGCTCCAACTGCATCTCGCCCTTCGCCTGGAGCCGCATGATCGGCACTATTCCGACCGAGACGCCCGATGAGAAGGCGCGCGTCGAGCGCCTGAAGACCATGACGGCCGACAAGATCGCCGCCGTCGTCGTCTTCCTGACGAGCGAGCTTTCCGCGCCGATCAGCGGCCAGATCTTCGCCGTGCGCAAGAACGAGGTGTTCCTGATGAGCCAGTCGCGGCCCATCCGCAGCGTGCATCGCGCCGAGGGCTGGACGCCGCAGACGCTGGCCGAGACCATGGCGCCGGC
>JAGRKR010000163.1:543-7219 GCA_020442225.1 Hyphomicrobiaceae bacterium
GGCGAATGCGACGGCAACAGGCAAAGCGAGGCAGGCGATGACGAAAACGGTCATGTGGAAGGAAATGACGGCGGAGGAACTGGTTGCCAAGGCCAAGGCCGACGCCGTCGTGATCATGCCGGTCGGCTCAATCGAGCAGCACGGCCCGCACCTGCCGGTGGGCGTCGACACCTACCTTGCCGAGGAGGTCTCGCGCCTCGCGGCAGAGGCGGTGGCGGGGGAGATGCCCATCGTCGTGACGCCGACGCTCTGGTGCGGCATGGCCGAGCATCACATGGCCTTCGGCGGCACCTTCACGCTGGATATCCCGACCTATCACGCGCTGCTCGGCTGCTTCATGAAAAGCCTGGCACGGCACGGCTTCAAGCGGGTGCTCATCGTCAATGGTCACGGTGGCAACACGGCGCCGCTCGCCGCCTTCCTCTCCGATTTTGCGCGCGACACGAAGCTCAAGGTGCGCTCGACGACCTATTTCGAGCTCTCCTCGCCCGGCATGGACAAGATCCTCGAGGACCAGCCCCATGTGCGCCACGCCTGCGAGGGCGAGACGTCGATGCTGATGGTGGTGGCGCCGGGGACCGTGAAGACGGACCGCCTGGCCGAGGCCTACGGGCCCAAGGCCTCGACACGCATCTCGCCGTTCGTGGCGCGCGATCGCTGCTTCAAGGAGATTACACCCTCGGGCGTGGTCGGCGACGCACGCCGCGCCAATGCCGACAAGGGGCGACGCCTGCTGACGCATTGCCGCGACGCCGTGGTCGCCGTGTTGCGGGACCCCGCTCTCTGGGAGTAGCGGCGATCCGTGCGATCGCGGGGGCAGCGTGCGGGTCACGCTCGCGAAGGAAGCGCTGGGCGCTTCCCTCTCGACCGATCACACCATCTTCTGAGTGCAGGGTGCGAGTCACGCTCTCGAAGGAAGCGCTGGGCGCCTCCTTCTCGACCGATCGCACCCTAGGGCCCCCTCGTCGGCGAGCCGGCGGGTCAGACGACGCGTCCGCCGGGCTTCACGCGCACGCCCGGGGCCGGTCGCTCGAGGATGACCTCGCGACGGAAACGGTAGAGCTTGGCCGGGCGCCCGCCGGTGCGCGTCTTCACCTGTCCCGTCGGCTCGACGAGGCCTGCGCCTTCGACCAGCCGGCGGAAATTCTGCTTGTGCAGGTGCGGCCCGAGGATCGCCTCGACCGTCTTCTGCAACTCGTAGAGCGTGAAATCCTCGGGCATCATCTCGAAGACGACGGGGCGGTACTTGATCTTGGCGCGCAGGCGGCCGATGGCCGTGGCCAGGATGCGTCGGTGATCGAACATCATGGGCATGCCGAGGCGGGGCAGGTTCTCCCACGCCAGGGCCGCATCGCGTCCGTCGCGGCGGGCCTCGTCGACCAGTCCCGCCTCGTACAACAACTCGTAGCGATCCAGCACCTTCTCCTCGTCCCAGCTCGCGCCATCGAGACCGAAGCAGATGCGGATGCGCTCCTCGCGGCTGACCGGGCGGTCGGGCGAGCCGGCGACGACGGGGCGTTCGCTCCATTCGCGCAGACGCGGCTCGATCACCTCAGCGAGCACCTCGGGCCGGCCCTTGCGCCAGTCCTCCCAAGGGAAGAAGGCGTACCAGCTCTGCCATTCGCCGGCAGCCTCGGCCGCAGCGCCGAACGACTGGGTGAGCGCGAGGTAGCCGATGGAGACGATGTGCGGATCGGCATCCCCCGGCCGCAGATGGCGTCCCCGGTCGCCGAACGTGTAGAGCTGCTCGCAATAGCCGAGGCTCAGGTTCGTCTGCTCGCGCACCCACGTCCGCAGACCGATCTCCAGCGTTCGGTGGTGACGTGGCGAAAATGGTCCCGACGGCAAGCGGTCCGGTCCATTACGTGCGTCGTCGTCCGAGCGGACAGTGAGGATCATAGGCTCCTCGCCTTCCACCGTGACGATGGCCGCTGCAAGGCCGATCTCGACGCCTGCGCTGTCCCTCGGCTCGAAGGTCGAGGCCGGCTTCTGCGTCGATGAGTGGCTCCTGCTGCGTAGCTTCACGTTAGGTTCCATGCGTTTCCTCCGCGCCCTCCCGAATCCTCCTGTAAGGCTGGAATGGGGCGGATTTCGGAAATTCTCTTTTGCTCATTTCGAGGGTCCAGTGCCCCCGAACGCCGTAAGGCCCGCGTGTGGCGCCTCCGGCCATGCCCCTACCTTGCAGGCTGCGATCCCCCGAGTTGGTCCCGAAGGGCAGCCCCGGCGAGCGCCTGACGCGCACTCTAAGCCTCTGAACAGGCACGGAAGTATTGTCCTACCCGGAATCATGACGGCTGCGCCGCTGACATCGAGCACGCTCGAGGGGCGATAAGCAACGTACAAGGCGGATTAAGGTTGCGAGGGACCGCGGGCGCGGTTGCGCACTCGCGTGGAGTCCATCACGGACCATGTGGCGCTCTCAGGCCCGTTTTGCGTCACCGAGCATGCGGGAGCGGGCGAGAAAGGCCTCCTGCGCCTCGGCGGCCGAGAGCGGGGCCAGCGTCTCGAGGCGTCGCCCCAACGACACCGGCAGCGGTGGGGGCTTGCCGAAGTAGCGCGTGCCTTCGCCGGCCTCGAACCCGGCCAGCCGCGTGGCCTCGTAATAGGCCGCGATGCGGTCGGCATGCTTGATGGCGCGGGCCGCATCCTCGCCGAGGTTCGCGGGGAGCCCGAAACGAATGTGAATGGCTGCGAGCAGACGCAGCTCGAAGGCCTTGTAGTCGAGCCCGATGGCGGTCTTGAAGGGGCTGATGAGGTCGCCGATGACGTACTCGGGCGCATCGTGGAGCAGCGCGGCCAGACGCCAGGAGCGCCGGCAGCGCGGCGTCAGGGCCGTGACGATCTCCTCGACCAGCAGGCAATGCTGCGCCACGGAGAAGGCGTGCGCGCCGTGGGTCTGGCCGTTCCACCTGGCGACACGCGCCAGGCCGTGGGCGATGTCCTCCATCTCGATGTCGAGCGGTGAGGGGTCCAGCAGATCGAGCCGGCGTCCCGACAGCATGCGCTGCCAGGCCCGCCGCGGCAGCTCGGGGGCGCTGCTCGCGCCTCGGCGTGACTTGCGAACCTCGCTCATGGGGTGGACGGCATCCAAGGCTGGTGATGGGCCGCGTCGAGGGCGGGCGCGCGCAGATCGCGGCCGCCGCCGGCTCGCCGGACCCTAGCACATCGCGAAGGGCGTGGCTGCCCCGCGGGAGCGCCGTCGCGAGGCATCGCGCCGCGCCGTGTCATGCCGACTTGAGGCGGGAGCGCCAGGAGCCGACCTCGGGACGCGGCAGGCCGAGGTTCTCGCGGAGCGTGGCGCCGGTGTACTCCTTGCGGAACAGGCCGCGGCGCTGGAGCTCCGGCACGACGAACTTGACGAAGTCCTCGTAGCCGCCCGGCACGTAGGTGACGCCGATCACGAAGGCGTCGCACACCGGCGTCGTGAACCACTCCTCGAACTTGTCGGCGACCTCCTTGGGCCCACCGACCCATGGCGCGCGCAAGCGGCCGCGCCCGGAGGCTGCCACGAACTCGCGCACGGTCGGGTTCTTCTTGCCGGCTGCAAGCAGCGTGCGGTCGCGCATGGCCTGCAGGCCGGAAATGCCCGCCAGTTCCTCGTCGGTAAAGGGCTCGTCGAGCGGCTTGGAGCCAAAATCGAAGTTCAGCGCCTCCGAGAGCAGCATCAGCGAGTCCTGCTCGATCGGCAGCTTCTCGATGAAGGCGAACTTGTCCTCGGCCTCGGACTTGGTCGCTGCGACGATCGGATGGGTGAGCGCGGCGATCTTCATATCGTCGGGATTGCGGCCGTTGGCGGCGCAGGCCTCCTTGAGCTCCTTGTAGGACGCCTTGCCGATCTCGATGTTGTTGTAGTTGGTGAAAATGAGCTCGCCCCACTTGGCGGCGAAGCGCTTGCCGCGCCCGCTCTGGCCGGCCTGGATCAGGACGGGGTGGCCTTGCGCGGAGCGGGGCACGGTGAACGGTCCGCGCGACTTGAAGAACGTGCCCTCGTGGTCGACGCGTTTGACCTTGTCGGGGTCGGCGAAGCGGCCCGTGGTCTTGTCGACGATCAGGGAATCGTCGGCCCACGTGTCCCAATGCCCGAGCACGACCTCCATGAACTCGTCGGCGCGGTCGTAGCGCACGTCGTGATCGATCACCTGATCGCGGCCCATGTTGCGGGCCTCGGTATCGTTGAGAGAGGTGACGATGTTCCAGCCGACGCGCCCCTTGGTCATGAGATCGAGGGTGGCGAACATGCGGGCGACATGGAACGGCTCGTAATAGGTCGTGGAGTAGGTCGCGCCGAGCCCCAGCCGTTCGGTCGCCATGGCCATGGTCATCATGGTTGCGACCGGGTCCATCTTTACGCAGCGGATGCCGTGGGCGACCGCGTCCTGGTATTTGCCGCTCTGGTACTCGGGCATGCCGAGGCGGTCGTCGAAGAAGCCGAGGTCGAACTTGCCGGCCTCCAGCACCTTGGCGATATGGCGATAGAAGTCGGGCGAAGTGAAATCGGTGCGGGACTCGGGATGCCGCCATGAGGCCGCGAAGTTCGAGCAGTTCTGTGCCTGCAGAAAGGCAACCAGCGCCATTTGCCTCATCGGGTGGATCTCCTCGTGAATTGGGCGGTCGGAGCCGGCGGGGATGCCCGCTGTGGCCCGGCCGGTTCGGGATACAAAGAAGCATGGCGGGCCGGCTCTCTGCAAGAGTCCGGACCAATGCGCGCCTGCGCGTCACGTCGCAGGGGCGCGGAAGGCCTTCTGCAACGTCAGGCAGGGGGCGTGGCGATGGCAGTCCGCCAGGTGATCGTTGACCATGCCCGTCGACTGCATGAACGCATAGAGCGTGGTCGGGCCGACGAAGCGGAACCCTTCCTTCTTCAGGGCCTTGGAGATGCGCGTCGAAAGCTCCGTGCTGGCGGGAATTTCGGCTGGCGCCGTGCGCCGGTTGACGATCGGCCCGCCGTCGAGGAAGCCCCAGAGGAAGGCCGCCAGCGACGTACGCTCGGCCAGCCGCAGGTAGGATCTGGCGTTGGTGATCGCAGCCTCTATTTTGGCCCGGTTCCGCACGATGCCGGGATCCTGCATCAGGCGGGCGACATCCGCAGCATCGAAACGAGCCAGGCGCTCGGGATCGAAGTCGGCGAAGGCCGTGCGAAAGTGCTCCCTCTTGCGCAGGATGGTGATCCACGAGAGGCCCGACTGGAAGCCCTCGAGGATCAGCTTCTCGAGCAGCGCCCGGTCGTCACTCATGGGCACGCCCCACTCGCTGTCGTGATAGGCGACGTAGAGCGGATCGTTGCCGGCCCATGGACAACGGACGGGGTCACTGCCGGTCATGCTGCCGGTCATGGCGCGGCGGCTTTGCGGGCGGCCACGTCGCGGTCGTAGCGCGCGAGGGCGTCGGCATCGATGGAGAGCGTCTGGCCGTCCGCGCTGACCGGCTCGCCCTTGGCCGCCGCCTCCACGGCCCGGTCCAGCCTAAGCAGCGCCAGTGCCTCGTGACCGGCGGTGGAGCCGATGACGCCGATCACCGCCGCACCGGCCTTGACCTCGCTGCCGCTGGCGAGGGGCGCGGCCGCCGTGACGCGAACGATGCGCTTGCGTACGATCGTCTTGTGCTGCATGCGCGACACGACCTCCTGTCCGACGAAGCAGCCCTTCCTGAAATCGACGCCGGCGAGGCGATCGAAATTGGCCTCGTGAGGAAAGGTGTCGCCGAGCGCATAGTCACGACCGGCCTCCGGTACGCCGAGCGCGATGCGGCGGGCATGGTAGGCCCCGGCGTCCGTGCCGAGGTCGGTGGCTGCCTCGGCGGGCACGACGAGGCGGTAGCCGAGCTCCGGCATGCGCGGATCGCGATAGACGACGGAGCCGGCCGGCGCCCGGGGCTCTTTCTCGCTGACCGCTACGACGAGCGAGCCGGACCGGTCCAGGATGTCGGCGCGCGCCCGCAACTTGTAGAACGTCAGGCGCTTGGCGAGATCGGCGGCCTTGTCCGCCGACGTGTCGAGCAGGAACGCGTCGCCCCGGCGCACGACGAACAGCTCGAACAGCTGCTTGCCCTGCGGCGTCAGCAAGGCGGCGTGGCGGGCGTCTCCCTCGGCCATGTTCTCGATGGCGTTGGTGAGGAGGCCCTGGAGCAGCTTCTCGGCATCGGGGCCGGCCACCGAGACGATGCTCCGGTCCGTGAGCCTGATGGGGCGGTCTTCGCTCATGTCCGTCTGTCGCTCCCACGGCAATGTGGATTTTTGAGAATTTGCTATATCACGTGTCGGGCGAAGGTGGGACGCCGGTCCCGCCGCCCGAGCATGATGGGGAGGTCCATGGCCGAAACGTTCGATATGCTGCTCAAGGGCGGCACCGTGGTCAACCAGGACGGCGTCGGCGTACGCGACGTCGGGGTGCGCGGCGGGCGCATCGCGGCGATTGGCGCGCTCGGGGCGGCGTCGGCGGGCGAGGTGATCGACTGCACGGGTCTGCATGTCCTGCCCGGCGTCATCGACACGCAGGTGCATTTCCGCGAGCCCGGCGCCGAGCACAAGGAGGATCTGGAATCGGGGTCGCGCGCGGCGGTGCTCGGCGGGGTCACGGCCGTGTTCGAGATGCCGAATACCAGCCCGCTGACGACCGATCCTGAGCGGCTGGCCGACAAGATCGGCCGCGCCTCCGGGCGCATGCATTGCGATTTCGCC
>JAGRKR010000164.1 GCA_020442225.1 Hyphomicrobiaceae bacterium
GTCGCCATCACGTTGGCCAGCGCACTGCCGGACATGGTGCCGAACATGGAGCTCGTGACGACGGCCACCTTGGCCGGTCCTCCCGGCGAGCGACCGGTCATCTTCAGGCCGACCCGCTGGATGAGAAGGCCGCCCTTCGAACGCTCGACGAACGAGCCGAAGATGATGAACAGGAACACGTAGGACGCCATGACGCCCACCGGCGAGCCGAAGATGCCGAAGGTGGTCATGTACATGTTCTGGAAGAGGTCGTCGCTCGGGATCGGCCGGTGGCGCAGGAAGCCCCAGAGATGCTCGCCCCACAGCGCATAGGCGAGCATGAGGGCCACGAAGATCGTGATCGGCAGGCCGATCGTGCGCCGCGACAGCTCCACCACCAGCAGCGTGAGGATGATGCCGAAGTTGGTATCCATCCGCGTCGCCTCGGCATCGCCGAAGCGGTTCTCGAACGCGGTGGGATCCTGCATGACATGCAAGAGCGTCACACAGAGCAGCGCCAACAGCGCCACATCGATCAGCATGGTCCAATGAAAGCGCGTGTAGTCGCGAGGACCGCCGCGAATGTCGAAAGTGATGAAGCCGAGGCCGCCGATCAGCAGCAGGTGCAAGGGCCTCAGGAAGAACGTGTCATAGGCGCCGATCAGCGGCACGATCATGTGGTAGATGCTGGCGCCGATGCCGACGATCACGGCGAGAACGGCGAGCCAGATGAATGCCGGCCGGCGGCCTTCCAGCAGGCCTTCGATCGTGCGCCAGGTGCGGCTCGTGGTGCTCGCCTGCTCGATGCTCTCGGCGTCGAACGACAGCTCGCCGTCCGAGACCCGCCGCTGTTTCTGGCCGGTGTCGCTCACAATGATTGCCTCTTGAAATGCTTCGCGAGCCCACTGCCGCCAACGGCCTCGCCGGTGCGGGCGGCACACGACGGGGGCGGCAGGCCATGCGGCCCGCCGCCCTCGTGCCGATCTCTGCTACGACTTCAGAATGCCGACTTCGCGCCAGTAGCGCGCGGCACCCGGATGGAAGGGGATACGGACACCCTTCGTCACCATGGTCTTGTCCAGCTCCTTGTAGGCCTTGTGAGCCTGTATGAGGCGCTGGCGGCCTTCCCAGGCTGCCTTGGTGAGCTTGTAGACCCACTCCTCCGGCACGTCGGCATGCGTGCACAGCGTGGTCACGGAGCCGACCGTCTGCACGTCGGCCTTCTGCCCCTTGAAGGTGCCGGCGGGAATCGTGACGGCCTCGTAGTTGTATTTCTCCGTCAGCACCTTGGCGACCTTGCCGTCGATCGGCAGCAGGTTGCCTTGATGCGTCGACAGGATCTCGTCGATCACGGGGTGCGGGATGGAGCCGATGACGACCACAGCCTGGGCGATGCCGTCCTTGAACAACGACGGCATCTCGGCGTAGCCGCTGTTGATCTCCTTGACCTTGGATTTGATGCCAAGCTCATTGAGCACGTACTGGTATGTGACGCGGCCGGTCATACCGCCACGGCCGGGCGCGGCCGCCTTGCCTGCGAGGTCGGCGAACGTCTTGATGTCCGGCTTGCCCAGCGCCGTAACATAGGCGCCATTCGTCGACATCACCGCGCGGATCTTCGAAGCGGGCTTGGCCTTGAAATCCAGCACGCCCTTGTAGCCGGCCGTCACGTCGAACCCGAAGGCGAAGCCGAACTCGATCTTGCCCACCCCGAGGTTGCGCACATTGGCCTTGCCGGCGCCGACCGTGGCGGTGGTGGAGACTTTCGGCCAAAGGCCCTTCGAAAGCTCCGCGAGGGCCGCCGCCCCGAGATGCCAGGCGCCGCCCTGGCCGCCGCCGTGGAAGGTCAGGAACTCCGGGGTCTTCGCAGCGGCCGCCATCGCCTGGCGCCAGCCCCCCGGCAGCATCAGGAAACCACCGGCGGCACCCGCGCCGGCCAGCAATGAACGTCTCGTGAAATCTGTCATGCCTGAGCATCTCCCTGCTAACGTTTCCCAGAGGCCCGGCTTCTGCGGCCAGGCTCTTGAATTCACTATGCACAGGCCGCGCAGACGAGACAACCGCCTAAACCCAGCGTTTTGCCCAGCGCGCAACCGCGTACGCGTCCCGGCGCGCCCGCTGGCAAGTTTGCCGGCCCCAGGTGCGCCGGGAAGGCACGTTTGTTGCGTTCACTTCGCATCGACGGGCGCAGACAAAAGCCTCGATAGCTGCTGCGTCGTGCGTGACCATTGAAAATGTTCGTGAATTTCGGTTAGGTACGGGTATCGCAAGCGCAGCCACCGCCCATCGGTCGAATGGCAGGCTGACGGTCGCGACCCAACCAGGGACGGGAGCAGATGCCGAGTTGTGCCGCGCGGGATCGTGGAGCCATCGAGCGGGCGTGCGCGGCACTGGAGGCGCGGCTCGATGAGATCGAGCCTTGGCGCGCCCTGCGTCAGCTCGAGGAGCGGGAAGAGCGTGGCGAGCGCGTGAGCGCGGTCGCAGGCGAGCGGATCCGCCACGCACTGCTGGCCGAGCTCGCACGCCACCCGATTTTCCAGGCGCGGCAAAGCCTCGTCGCGATGCTGGCGCGCCTCGAGACCGGAGCCACCGATGAACCTGCCCCGCAGCCCGTCTCCCGTCGCAGCGAGCAGCCCGTGGAGGTCGCCGCGCTGGCGGCCATGCGCGCCGCCGCCCTGCCAACGCACACCGACCCGCCGATCCTGCGCGCCGTCGCCTTGGCCGGCCTCTCGGTGACGACACCGGAGCGCAAGACGACGTCTGCTCCGCCGCCCTCGTTGCCGTTGCCATCCTCGCCGCCGACGCCCGCCCCTCCGGCGCTGACGGGCAGCCTTGCGCACCCCCTGCGGATTGCAGCCCCGCGGCCGCGCGTGCCTGTCCAGGCAGACGATCTCACACGCATCTGGGGCATCGACGCCGAACTCGCCGGCGCACTCTCTGGTCTCGGCATCAGGAGCTGGCAGCAGATCGCCGACTGGCGCGCCGAGGACGTGAGGAGCATTTCGGCAGCCCTCGAGCTTGGCAATCGTATCAGCCGTGACAACTGGATCGAGCAGGCGGCTCTCCTGCAGCAGCGCGCAGCGCAGGCCGCCCCCCAGAGCGCAGGGCCCAGAGGCGCATCCCTGCCGGCACTTCCGGTCACGCCGGCCGCACGGACGCTGGCGCAACCGCTTCCCGCCGTTGCGGCGGCGCCACTCTGGCTGTCCGCGCCCGCGCCGCACGGCGATGCTGCGACGATCGTCGAGCCGCCGGCGCCGCCCGAGCCGGATCTCGACGATCCCGAAACCACCGACACGCCCGATCGACTGGAGCTGGTGTGCGGCATCGATCCAGCCATGGCTGACGCCCTGCGCGCGGAGGGCCTGACTGACTTTGCAGATCTTGCGGCGCTGACACCATCAGCCATTGTCGCCCTGGCGCACTCGACCGGCGACGCAACGCTACCGCGACGGCTGGCGCGCGAAGGCTGGATCGAGCAGGCCGCCATGCTGGCGGGTGGCGCGACGACACGATTTGCAGCCTGCGCCGAGCGGGGCGGCCCGCCACCGATCGCCAGGATTGCGCCCGAACCCGAGCCCGCTCGCGTGGCGCGCGTGACGCCGGAACTCGAGCTGCCAGCCGAAACCACCGACGAAGTCGTCGATGAGACCTGGACCACTGACGAGGGCGTCGAAGAGACGGTCGGCGAGATCGTCGAGGAATCCGTCGTTGAGCCCGACGACAGCGCCACGGTAGCGCAGCCCGACGACCGCGCCGCGATCACCGCCGACGCGCCCGTGCCGGAACCCATCGCAGAGCTGGAGCCCGAGGCGGTCGAAGCGGTCGCGGAGCCTGCCGACACGTTCGCCGCACGTGTGGAGCCGCCCCCCGGCCTGCCAGTCGCTCCGGTCGTCGTCGCAAGTCCGATCGAGTCGCTTACCGGACGCGAGGCCGGCAACGACAACGAGCGCCCCATACCCGCGCCGGCATCGCCGCCACCGGCCGAGGCAGGCGTGGCGACGCCTCCCGAGCCTTCCGTGACACCGCCCCCCAGTCCAGCCGTAGACGATGTCTCGCCAGTGGAGCCTGTCGCCGTCGCTGCCCCGCCCCCGCCGCCGGCACCTTCAGTCACGCCCGCAGTCCCTGCCGCTAGTCCTGTCGCTGCCGCCCTTCCCATTCATACCCCTGCCCCCCCACAGCCGAGCGTCGAGGCCACGCTCGCCTCGGTCGATCGCCTGGTGCGCGAGGCCGATCAGCTCGCGTCGCGTGGAGCCGACCCGGTCGCGCCGCGTCGCGAGAACCGCCAGGCCGGACGCGCCGCGCCTGAGCCCGACGACGTGATCGACGACGCCCATGCCGAGGAAGCCTCCGTCGTCATCGTGCCGCGACGGCGTCCCCAATCGGACCCGGCCGCCGATGCTCGAGCCCGTTCCGTGGCGCGCGAGGTCGTGCTTCTCGAACATGCCAAGCGGGCCGCCGAGCAGCGCGACTTCAAGGGCGAGGACTATTCCGCCTATCGCAACAGCATCGAGGAGGCGGATGTTCAGATCGTACCGCGCGGACAGGAGGGCGCTGCCGTCAAGCCCCTTGCCGAGCGGGACAGCACGGATCGGCGCGAGGGTGCGATTCGGCGCTTCATGCGTGCCCTGACCGGTGACTGAGCGCCGCGCGGTTGGCGCGCCCCTCGACCGAGCGGCGGTCTGACGAGGATGGAAACAGCCGCCTGACCGCGCTCGGCCGGCGATTTGCCGCGCCGCCAAACGCGGGCGAACATGCGAAATGACCGGGCGACAGAAGTCACACGAAGGACAAGGATGCCATGAGCCAAGTCCATCCGCAGGTGAGCCTCCACGAGGACCTCGCAAGGATTCCCGCCGCCAGGCTCTGC
>JAGRKR010000165.1 GCA_020442225.1 Hyphomicrobiaceae bacterium
CATGATGCCGCCGAAGATGTTGACCAGGATGCCCTTCACGTTCTTGTCGGACAGGATGATCTTGAAGGCTTCCTTCACCTTCTCCTTGGTGGCGCTGCCGCCGACGTCGAGGAAGTTGGCGGGCTCGGAACCATAGAGCTTGATGATGTCCATGGTGGCCATGGCGAGGCCTGCGCCGTTGACCATGCAGCCGATCTCACCGTCGAGCTTCACGTAGTTGAGGTCGTACTTGGAGGCCTCGACCTCGGCCGGGTCCTCTTCGTCGATGTCGCGCAGTGCCAGCACGTCCTTGTGGCGGAAGAGGGCGTTGTCGTCGAAGTTCACCTTGGCGTCGAGACAGACGAGATCGCCCGCCTTGGTCACGATCAGCGGGTTGATCTCGAGCATGCTCATGTCCTTCTCGACGAAGGCGCGATAGAGCTCGCCGATCAGCTTGACGCACTGCTTGACCTGATCGCCGGCCAGTCCGAGGGCGAAGGCGATCTGGCGGCCGTGGTGGGGGAAGTAGCCCGCCGCCGGGTCGATGGTGATGGTCAGGATCTTCTCGGGCGTGCTGTGCGCGACTTCCTCGATGTCCATGCCGCCTTCGGTGGAGGCAATGAAGGAGATCCGCGAGGTAGCGCGGTCGACGAGCGCGGAAAGATAGAGCTCGCGGGCGATATCGGAGCCGTCCTCGACATAGACGCGCTTCACCACGCGGCCGGCCTCGCCGGTCTGCACGGTGACGAGGGTGCGCCCGAGCATCTGCTCGGCGAAGAGCTTCACCTCGTCCTTGGACCTGGCGAGCCTGACGCCGCCCTTGTCGCCGGCCTCGGGCTCCATGAAGCGGCCCTTGCCGCGGCCACCGGCGTGGATCTGGGACTTGACCACCCAGATGGGACCGGGCAGCGTCTCGGCCGCCTTGACCGCTTCGGCGGGCGTGAAGGCTGCGACACCCTTCGGCACGGGAACGCCGAACGTGCGCAGCAGCTCCTTGGCTTGGTATTCGTGAATGTTCATCGGTCTATCCTGGGTCCGTCCTGGAATTGCCTCGTCGTCGGTTCGATTGCCGGCCCGTCCTAGCCGGCGTGCGCGATCAGCTCGATCTCGACACGGGCGCCGAGCGGCAGTGCTGCGACGCCGATCGTCGAGCGGGCGGGAAACGGCGCGCTCACGAAGGTCTTGTAGACCTCGTTCATGGCGGCGAAGTCGGCCATGTCGACCAGGAACACGGTCGACTTCACGACGTTCTGGAAGCCGAGACCGGCAGCCGAGAGCACGGCCTCGAGGTTGCGGAAGCACTGGCGCGTCTGGGCCGCGATGTCGCCCTCGACGAGCTTGCCCGTGGCGGGGTCGAGGGGCGTCTGGCCGGAGATGAAAGCGAAGCCGCCGGCCTCGATTCCGAGCGAATAGGGACCGACCGCCTTGGCCTTGTCACTCTCGATGGCGCGCCGCGTCATGGCGTCTTTGCTCCTCAACTGGACTGTCGGGCACTCGGCCCGTCGGACTCTTGGGCCGCCCACATGGCCTTGCGGCGATCAGGCGACGATCAGGCCCGCTTGCTCCGCAGCGATTTGATCAGCTCCCACCCGAGGACCAGGATGGTCGCACCGATCAACAGGATCTCGACCAGCAGGGCATCGAGGGGATACTGCCAGCGGCTCGGCTTCGCCGGCAGGGCGGTGCGACCCGCCATGCGCAGCAGCGCCTGCGTCGATTGCGGGTTGAGCTTGTAGTACTTGTTCCGCTCGTTGGATAACCCGACCCACTCGCCTTCGGAGAAGCATCCCGGAAACTTGTAGCCGAGATGCATCTCGCGACCCGCGATCTGCTTCTCCTTGGGAATCTCGATGACCTTGACGAGCCGATCGCCCGTGCAGGGGATGTGGATTTTCGCCTCGGCGGTGGCCGACATCGCCATGGCGGCGACGAAGACACCGAGCCCGAGAGCGAGCCGCTTCAACCTGATGCGGGAGATCGACATCGTCAGGACCTCGTCAAGCGCCGAGCTGCGGGGCGATCTTCTGGCAAGTCTCGACCAGAGTCTTCACCGACTCGACGGACTTCATGAAGGCCGTGCGCTCGCGGCTGTTGAGGTCGATTTCCACCACGCGCTCGACGCCACCGGCTCCGATGATCACGGGCACGCCGACATAGAGCCCCTTGACGCCGAACTCGCCGTTGAGATAGGCGGCGCACGGCAGCACACGCTTCTTGTCGCGCAGGTAGGATTCCGCCATCTGGATCGCTGAAGAGGCCGGTGCGTAGTAGGCCGAGCCGGTCTTCAGGAGGCCAACGATCTCGCCGCCGCCCTTGCGCGTGCGGTCGATGATCTGATCGAGCCGCTCCTGGGTGAGCCAGCGCATCTTGACGAGGTCCGGCAGCGG
>JAGRKR010000166.1 GCA_020442225.1 Hyphomicrobiaceae bacterium
GCGGCGGTCCAGTCGCTCCATCTCGCGGCTGATGGTGACGTCCATGACCTTCTCGACGCGCATCTGGATACCGCCGAGCGCCCGCACGCTGCCTTCGACCGAGCGCTTCCACTCGCGCATGGCGGCGACGAACAGTGCACCGGTCACCTGCACCTGGCTGCGCGCAAGACCGGCATAGAGATCCTCGAGCGACTGGCCCGACCAGAACATCTGCTCGAACCGCTCCACTTCGCGCCGCGCCCGTCGGAAGGCGAAAATCTTCTCGAAGATGATCGCCCAGGACCAGAGCGAGGACAGCAGCAGGCCGAGCATGACGAACTTGACGACCGGATGAGCCTGCAGGAAGAGCTCAAGGAACGAGAAGCCGCCCGTGTGTGCGGGCGTCATGGCTTTTTGCAAGACCTCGGCTGGGTTCATGGCGTGTTACGTCCGCATGGATCTGGCTGAAAGGGGCAGACTTGCCGGCAGCGGGGCGAACCGAATCGGTGCCTGACCCACTCTCCGACGCCTGCCTTGCGTTGTTTGACGCCCGTCCGTCAAGTGGTGTTCACCAAAACCGATCGATGAGCCTGCACGTCGCACGTCCGCGGCACGCGCGCCGGTGTGGCTGCGGCTTCGAAGCTGGCACCCTCCGTCCGCAGACGGCGTGCCCATCCTGCCGGAGAGCGTCCATTTAGCGGCGTCCAATGTGGCTACAGGATGGCTTGCAAGCGCGCTGGATGGACTAAATCTCGAAACGACCAGAAGGGATGCGATCCCGCGCGAGCGGCCACCGCCTGCCACGCCTGTTCATGGCCGCGATCAGGTCTCGCCGGCCTCCTCGCCGGCGAGCGGACGCCAGCGGCCGCTCTCGCGATCGTAGGCGAGCAGATCGCCCGTCTCCATGACGTAGAGCCAGCCGTGAACGCCGATCGTGCCGGCCGCCACGCCGTCGGCGACGATCGGATAGGTGCCGAGATTGTCGAGCTGGAACTCGACGTTCGCCTTGATCGTCTCGAGCAGGCGCTCCTCTTCAGGCAGGCCCGCCGCGCTGATCAGGCGATGGGCGGGGCGCGTCAGCTCGACCCAGCGCGCCAGGTGGCTCTCGCGCTCCGGCGGGATGGGCTCGAGCAGGGCGGCGATGCCACCGCAGCCGGTATGCCCGCAAACCACGATGTCGTCGACGCCGAGATGCCCGATCGCATACTCGATGGCGGCACCGACCGAATCGTCGGCCATCCCGGACGGCGGCACGACGTTGGCGATGTTGCGGATCTCGAACAGCTCGCCCGGATCGGCGGCGGTGATCTGCGCCGGCACCACTCGGCTGTCCGAGCAGCCGATCCAGAGCAGGCGCGGCTTCTGCTTGCGTCCGGCGAGCCCCTGAAAGAACGCGCGGTCCCGCTCGAAGGCCTGCTTGAAGCGCTGATGGCCCTCGATGGCGTCCTGGATGTCGAGATCGACGCCGTCGGATGTCTTGCGGGTGGTCATCGCTGTTGCCGTCCTTCCCCCTCGTCCGCACCGGCCGCCGCCGCGCCGAATGCGACGCGCACCGCCTGCGTCAGCCGCACGGGCTTGCCCGAGCGCGAGACCAGCACGACCAGCACCTCGGCGGTGAACAGCGGCCGCCCCGCGCGCGAGATCGTCTGCGCGAGCACCACGCTCGCCGCCCCGAGCTCCTGCACCCGCGTCTCCACCTCGAGCACCTCGTCGATGCCGGCCGGCCGCAGGAACTCGAGGCTCATACGGCGCACCACGAACACCGCGGGCTCATGCCCGTCGCCGGGATCGAGCAGGTCGCGATGGTTGGCGCCGAGCAGGCGCAGCATATCCGAGCGTCCGCGCTCGCACCATCTGACGTAGGAGGCGTGATAGACGACGCCCGTGAAGTCCGTGTCCTCGAAATAGACGCGCACAGGCAGCACGTGCCGCCGCCCGCGCTCGTCGGCGATCAGGCGTCCGGCAAGATCCGGCCACGACGGCGTCGCGCTCATCCCGCACGGCCTCCGAGCTCGATGACGACGATCTCCGGCGGCACGCTGAACCGCACCGGCAGGCCGCTGACGCCGAGCCCGCTCGAGACGACCAGATGACGCCCGTCCTCGACGAAGACGCCATGAAGATAGCGGCGACCATAGCGCGAGGGAACGATCGGTGCATAGCCGAGGAAGCGGACCTGCCCGCCGTGCGTGTGGCCGGACACGGTGAGGGCGACGCGGCGCGGCACGCTCGGAAAGATGTCCGGCTCGTGCGCCATGAGGATGACGGGCGCCGCGTCGTCGATGCCCGCCAACGTCGCCGGCAGGTCGTCGACACCGTCGTAGGGCACACTGCCCCGACCGCGCCAGCGCCGGACCTTGGGCCAGAACGCCCACTGATCCCCGAGGCCGGCGAGCCAGAACGCCTGGCCGTTCTTGACGAGGCGCACGGCAGAATTCTCATAGACCGGTATGCCCGCAGCCTGGAGCGCCAGCCCCGCCCGTGTCGGCCCCTTGCGGCGGTCCTGGACCTCGACCTCCTCCCACCAATCGTGATTGCCGAGCACAGCATGCCGGCCGAGGGGCGCGTGCAGCCGGGCCAACTCGGCGGCCCAGGCCGCATGCGGCACGAGGCGCGAGAAGCGCCCCATCCGGTAGCCCGCCACGAAGTCTCCCAGCAGCAGCACGAGATCGGGCGAGAGCGCGTTCGTCTGCGCCACGATGCGGGCGACGTGGGCCGGCGTCATCCATGGATCGCAGGCATGCAGGTCGGCGAGCACGGCCACCCGCAGCTCGAGGCCCGCAGGCCAGCCGACCGGCGACAGGCGATGGCGCGTCACCGTCAGCCGGAACGGCTCCGCCAGGGCATAGCCGCCGAGCATGCCGCCCAGCAGCATGGTCCCGCCGGCGGTCTGAAGCAGTCGACGGCGCGTGATACCTCGCACGTTGCCTCCGCCCTCCCTCGGCAGCGCCACGCTCAGCGCGCTCCGCTGGCGCCATTGCCGGTATCGTCCTCGCTCTCGCCCTCGAACAGGGGCAGCGCGCCGGTGCCGCTGCGGGCGGGGCCGGTGAGGCCGAGATGACGGTAGGTCTTGAGCGTGACGACGCGACCACGCGGCGTGCGGCCGACGAACCCCTGCTGCAGCAGATAAGGCTCGACGATCTCCTCGAGTGCGTCCCGCGGCTCCGAGAGCGCCGCCGAGATCGTCTCGATGCCGACCGGCCCGCCGTCGTAGTTGCGGGCGATGCAGTTGAGGTAGCGATGATCGAGCGAATCGAGGCCTTCCGAATCGACCTCGAGCTGGCCGAGCGCCCGGTCGGCTACCTCGGCGTTGATGACGGCAGCGCCCTCCACGGCGGCAAAGTCCCGCACACGGCGCAGCAGACGGCCGGCCACACGCGGCGTGCCACGGGAGCGGCGCGCGATCTCGTGCGCCCCGTCGTCGCTCAGCGCGAAGCCGAGCACTCGCCCGCCGCGGCGCACCACCTCCTCGAGCTCGGCGACAGTATAGAAATTGAGCCGCACCGGGATGCCGAAGCGGTCCCGCAACGGCGTCGTGAGCAGCCCCGCCCGCGTCGTTGCCGCGACCAGCGTGAAGCGGGCGAGATCGATGCGCACCGAGCGTGCGGCCGGCCCCTCGCCGATGATCAGATCGAGCTGGAAATCCTCCATGGCCGGGTAGAGGATCTCTTCCAC
>JAGRKR010000167.1 GCA_020442225.1 Hyphomicrobiaceae bacterium
GCAGGTGAAGGGGGCGCTGTAGCGCGTCGGCAACGGGCGGATGGCCGAGCGCGGCAGATCCTCCTCGTTCATCTCCGGGTCGTGCAGCACGATGCGCGCGTCAAGGGCGATGATCTGCTCCGGCGACGCCAGTAACGGGTTGATGTCGATCTCCTTGATCCAGCGCTGCTCGACGACGAGCTGGCTGAAGCGCACCATGAGCCGCTCCAGCGACTCGGTGTCGACAGGCTTGCGGCCGCGCACGCCTTGCAGCGCATCCCAAATCTTGGTCTGCTCCATCATGCGTCGCGCCAGCGTCGTGTTCAGCGGCGGCAGCGCCAGCGCGCGGTCCTTGTAGACCTCGACCAGCACGCCGCCGGTGCCGAAGAGCAGGACAGGGCCAAACTGCGGGTCGTCGCTGCTGCCGACGATGAGTTCGTAGCCGTCCAGTTTGAGCATGGGTTGCACGGTGACGCCCTGGAAGTGTTGCGGGCCGTGCACTTCGCCGACGGCCGCCTGGATCGTCTCGAACGCCGTGCGCACCGCTTCGTCCGTGCGCAGGTTCAGTTGCACGCCCTTGACGTCGGACTTGTGCGTAATCGTCTCCGAGTTCAGTTTCAGCACGACCGGGTAGCCGATGGCGTTGGCCTCGGTCACGGCCGCTTCCACCGTGGCGGCCAGGCGCGTCTCCACGGTCGGGATGCCGTAAGCGTTGAAGATCTGCTTCGACTCGAACTCGGTTAGAATCGTGCGGCCCTTTTCGCGCACCGTGTCAATGAGGCGGCGCGCCCGGTTGCGGTGCATGGTTTCGGCCTCGCTCGCCACGGGCAGGGAGGGCGTCTCATAGATGCCCTTCAGGTTGTAGCTGTAGCGCCACATGTAGTTGAAGACCTGCGCGGCCGTGTCCGGATAGGGGAAGGTGGGAATGCTGGCGCGGTTGAGAACGGACACGCCGTTTGCCACATCGGAGCCGCCCATCCAACTCGCCAACACCGGTTTGCGGCCGAGGCTGGACGCGGCCTGGCGCAATTGCTCGGCCGTGCGGGTCGGGTCGGTCATGTCCTGCGGCGTGAGGATGACGAGCAGCCCGTCGGCGTTCTTATCCTTGGCCGCAATCTCCAGCGTCTTGGCATAGAGTTCCGGGCTGGCGTCTCCCAACACGTCGATGGGGTTGTTGTGGCTCCAGGCCGACGGCAGGAAGGCATTGAGCTCCTCCATGGTCGCCTCGGAGATTTCCGTCAGCTTGCCGCCACCCATGATCAGTGAGTCCGTCGCCAGCACGCCCGGCCCGCCGGCGTTGGTGACGATGGTGAGATTGGGTCCCTGTGCGCGCGGCTGCTTCGAGAGCACCTCGGCCATGTAGAAAATGTCGGAGATGCGGTCGACGCGCAGCACGCCGACGCGGCGGAATGCGGCATCGAGCACATCGTCGCTGCCGGCTAGCGAGCCGGTGTGCGAAGCGGCGGCCTTGGCCGCCGCGGCCGTGCGCCCGGCCTTGATCACGATGATCGGCTTGGCCAGGGCCACCTCGCGCGCCGCAGAAAGGAAGCGCCGCGCGTTGCCGATCGTTTCCATGTACATGACGATGGCCTTGGTACGCTGGTCATCCCCGAGGTAGTAGAGCAGATCCGCCCAGTCCACATCGAGCATGGAGCCGATGGAGACGAAGGCGCTGAAGCCGACGTTGTCCTCGCGGCTCCAGTCGAGGACGGAGGTGCACAGGGCGCCGCTCTGGCTGATGAAGCCGACGCTGCCGGGCAGGGCCATACCTTTGGCAAAGGTCGCGTTGATGCCCGTCAGCGGGCTCATGACGCCCAGGCAGTTGGGGCCGATGATGCGCATCTGGGCGTCGCGCGCCTGCTCGAGGATCTTCTGCTCGAGCTTGGCGCCTTCGGGGCCGGTCTCCTTGAAGCCTGCCGAGATGATAATCGCACCCTTGACGCCCGCCTCCACGCACTCGGCGATCACGCTGGGCACGGTGGGCGCCGGCGTCACGATGACGGCCAGGTCGACCTGGTCGGGCACCTCCTGGATCGAGGGGTAGGCGCGGATGCCGAGGATGTTCTTGCGCTTGGGGTTGACCGGGAAGACGGTGCCGCCAAACGGGTTGCTGATCAGGTTCCACAGCAACGTGCGCCCGACGCTATCTTCTTTTTCCGTGGCGCCGATTACGGCGACGTTGCCCGGGGCGAAAATTGCATCGAGCGGGTGGCGGCGAAACGCCACCTTCAGTTCTGAACCGGCCTTTCCTGTACTCATTTTGCCTCCATAAATCGTCGAGAATTATGTTTCTTTCGTTCAGATTGCCAGGATTGCGGCATTAAAGGTCGGGTTTACCGGCTCTTCTGTCCACTCCTGTCGCCACCCTGTCGCTGCGATGGTGGAGGGCCCGCCGGCCTATTCGGCAAGGCGCTCCAGCAACATGCAATAGCCTCGCTGGCCGCGCTCGAAACTCGACAGCCGGAAAAACTCGTTCGGCGAGTGCTGCCGCTCGTCGTTCAGGCCGAAGCCAAAGCCGACGGTATAGACGCCGAGCGATTCGAGGAACATGCCGCAGACCGGGATGCTGCCGCCCGACCGCGCCAGGAATGGTTCCGTCTCGTAGAGTTGCACCAGGATGTCACGTGCGGCGACGTTGCCCGCATGGTCGCCGGGCATGAGATAGGGAAAGGCGCCGTTCTCCTTGAGCGAGACCGTCACGCGCACGCCGGGCGGCGTGACGCGCTTGATGTGCGCTTCGAGCAACTCGGTGATGCGCGCCGGGTTCTGATCCGCCACGAGGCGGCAGGTGATTTTGGCATGCGCCTCGCTCGGCAGTACGGTCTTGACACCCTCGCCCTGGAAGCCGCCCCACATGCCGTTGACCTCCAGCGTCGGCCGCGCCCACGAGCGCTCCAGCGTGGAGTAGCCCGCCTCGCCAAAGAAGGCGTCGATGCCCAGCTTTTCGCGGACTGCCTCTTCGTCATAGGGCACGCGGCCGATCTCGGCGCGGTCGTCGTCGCTGAGCGGGAGAACGTCGTCGTAGAAGCCTTCGACCAGGATGCGGCCGTC
>JAGRKR010000168.1 GCA_020442225.1 Hyphomicrobiaceae bacterium
GCGGTCGACTGGATGCGCAAGGATCTGTCGATCTGCCTCGACGAGGCGCGGCGCAACGGCGCCCACCTGCCCGTCGCCGCCCTCGTCGACCAGTTCTACTCCGAGGTGCAGCGCATGGGTGGCAACCGCTGGGATACCTCAAGCCTGATCGCGCGCTTGAACAACGCCGGCAAGGACAAAGCCTGAGCGATGGCGACCGAACGTGAGAGCTCGCCGGCGGCCAACGCCGCCGGCTCCGTTTCCCCGCGCGCCATCGTCGAGCACATGGCCTCGATCAATCCGGTCTTCCAGGCCATGGCCATGGAGATCGTGGACGTCTCGCTCGGCAGCGCCACGCTCGCCATGCGCATCCGCCCGGACATGGGCAACACGTTCGGCGTCTGCCATGGCGGCATCACCTTCGCCCTCGCCGACATGGCGTTCGGCTTCTCCAGCAATACCTACAACGAACGCTCGGTGACCGCTGGGGCATCGATCGAATACATCGCGCCGGCCCGCGTCGGCGACCGCCTGCTCGCGGAGGTCCGCGAGACCCATCGCGGCAGCCGAACCGGACTCTATGACGTCAGGGTTTCCGTGGAGGGTGGCGACACCGTGGCGATCATCCGCGGACGCATGCGCGTCGTCGGCGGCACCATCCTGAAACCCGGCGCGTGAGCGGCGCCTCACGCTTTCGACGGCTCGCGGCCGCCACCCTGTGAGGCACCGTCGCCGAGCGCGAACGCCAGCGGAAGCTCCGTCGTATACTTGATGCGCTCCATGGCGAAGGCCGACGACACCTTCGAGATCTCGATGCGCCCGATAAGCTTCTTGTAGAAAGCGTCATAGGCCGCGATGTCCGGCACCACGACCCGCAGCAGGTAATCCACTTCACCCGACATGCGATAGAACTCGACGACCTCCGGCATGTCGGTCACCGCCTTGTGAAAGCGCTCCAGCCACTCCAGGCTGTGCGTATCGGTCTTGATGGACACGAACACCGTCACGCCGGCGCGCACCCTGACCGGATCGAGCACGGCCACGCGGCTCTGGATCACGCCGGCCTCGTCCAGCTTCTGGATGCGCCGCCAGCAGGGCGTCGTCGACAGCCCCACCCGTTTGCCGATCTCGGCCACGGAGCGCGTGCAGTCCCGCTGGAGCTCTGCAAGGATTTTCACGTCCATCTCGTCAAGCATGAGGCACCGGGGCAAACGGGTGTTCTGAGGGTGCGCGCCAGAGGAACACAATTTTTCTTCATTCGCGCCTGAATGAGCCATATTGAGGTTTTTCTTCTAATTTTCAAGCTGAATCGCTTGAATCTTTCTCCGGCGACTGTCACATCTGGAGTTGTCGCCGGGGCCGGACGAGAGGCCATCGGGCATACGAGACGCTGGACGGCAATCGATCGGACACGCCATGGCCCGCATTTCCTACATCACACCCGAGTTCGCCGTCGCGCCGCAGCTGACGCACGAGGATTTCGGCGCGCTCGGCGCCATGGGCTTTCGCGCCATCATCTCCAACCGTCCGGACAATGAGGACGGCCTGACCCTGCCCGCCACACAGGCGGCGTCCCTCGCCCGCCAGACCGGCCTCGTTTTCCACCACGTGCCCGCGCGCATGGACGAGGTCCTCGACGACGCGATCGTCGACGCCTTCGCCGAGGCTCTCGGCAAGGTCCGGGGGCCGGTCGTCGCCTACTGCAAGTCCGGCACGCGGGCGGCGATCCTCTGGGCTCTCGCCTCCGTCCGCGCGAAGCCTGTCGAGTGCGTGCTGAAGGCGCTGCTCGACGCCGGCTACGACCTGGGCTTCCTCAAGGAGGATCTCGAGGCGCAGGCGGCGCGGCACATCGGGCGCTCCGAGGACATCGAGGCGCTGCTGGCGCTCGATTGCGCGGACGACCGTCAGCTCGGCGTGGCGGCCTGAGGGCCGCTTTTCTCGTCGAGCAGCCGCCGCACCTCGGCCCGCAGATGGACGACGAGTTCCGCCTCGAACCACGGATTGCGCTTGATCCAGGCGTTGTTGCGCCAGGAGGGATGCGGCAATGGCAGCAGGCGCGGACCGTTGCGGGGCGTCATCGCGATCTCCCGCCAGCGTCGCACCGTCTCGGTGAGCGAGCCGAAATCGGCCGTCGCAAGGTGCCAGCGCTGCGCGTATTGGCCGACCAGCAGCACCAGCTCGAGGCTCGGCAGCGCCGCCATCACCCGCGCCCGCCAGACCCCGGCGCACTCGCGCCGTGGCGGCAGGTCGCCACCCTTGGCATCGAGCCCCGGAAAGCAGAACCCCATGGGGACGATGGCAACCCGGCGCTCGTCGTAGAATTCCGCCGGCGTCACGCCCAGCCAGCTCCGCAGGCGATCTCCGGAGGGATCGGTGAACGGCACGCCGGAGGCGTGGACGCGCGTGCCCGGCGCCTGTCCCGCGATACACAACCGCGCAGTGCGGGACACGCGCAGGACCGGGCGCGGCTCGTGCGGCAGACAGGCGCCGGACGGACTGTCACGGCAGATCCGGCACGCCCGCACCTGGGCAACCAGCGCATCGAGTGGTTCAGGCGGCGCGGCCATGGCCTCACACGTCGAGCACGAGGCCGTCCTCGGCCAGAAGCACCCGCGGGCTCTGCACGGCTGCCCGGTTGGCCAGCATATGGCTGTTCATGTGGGTCAACATCACCCGCTGCGCCACCAGTCGGTCGAGGTTGCGCTCGATGATCCGCCAGTTCATGTGGTAGCGGACATCGGCATCGAAGCCATAGCACTCGATGATGAAGAGATCGGCGCCGGCCGCGACATCGACGAGCGCGTCCACCCACTCCGTATCGCCAGAGAAGGCGAGCACCCGCCCCTCAGCCTCGAGCCTCAGCGCATAGGACGGCGCGCCCGAGGGATGGCTCACCTCCCGCACCGAGACGCTGGCCGGGCCGATGGTCAGGCTGTCGTCCGCGTCATAGGCGACGAACTGCAAGGCAAACCCCAGGTCCATCTCTGTCGAGCCGGGGAAGAGCGCCTCGGCGGCCGCCATGTAGCGATCCTCGATGCCGCTCGGGCCGACGATCGTCAACGGCGCCGTCCGGCGGCCGACGTGCTGGGCATGCATGATCAGCCAGACGAGACCGGCGAAATGATCGCCGTGGAGATGCGTGATGAAAACCGTGTCGATGTCGTTCGGCGCGAGGACCAGCCGGTTGAGGCCGATCAGCGCGCTGGCCCCGCAGTCGATCAGCACCCCTCGCCCGGCGATCTCCAGGTGATAACAGGTCTGCAAGCGGCCGCCCGATCCGAAGGCGTCGCCGCATCCGACGATGGTCAGCTTCACGATGGCATGCTCCGCTCGTCTGTGCGCCCCCTCAGGCCTTGGCGCTCGGCCGCGAGGAGACCTCGGCGTACCAGCGCGCCACGTTTGCCAGTTCGGCCGGGCGCTCGATGCGGGCCGGCTTCATGAAATCGACGCCGACGAGCGCTGTGATATCGGCGATCGAGTAGGCGTCACCGGCGATGTAGCGGCTCTGGCCGAGTTGCTGATCCATGAGACGGAGCATCTCGAGCGCGCGCGGCTTGTTCGCCTCGCCCCACTCCTTGCACTGGGGAACCTCCATCGGCGCCATCGCCGGATGCAGATGCCGGAAGGTCTGCGCGACGTGGAACAGCAGGCCGAGCTCCATGCGGCGGTTCCACATCTCGATCATCGCCTGTCCGAGCGCGCCCGTGCCGAACAGCGCCGGCTCGGGCTTCTGGGCCTCGAAGTAGCGGCAGATCGCCACCGATTCCGACAGCGTCGTACCGTCGTCCAGGACCAGCACCGGCACCCGCTGCAACGGGTTCAACGCCGTGAACTCGGCCGTCTTGAGCTCCCCCTTCATGAGGTCGACCTCCTCGTAGGGGACGTCGATGCCCTTCTCCGCCAGGAAGATCCTGACGCGGCGGGGGTTCGGAGCGCGGCTCGTCTCCAGGATTTTCATATTGTAGCTCCACGCAATGATGATTGTACAATTCGTAAACGAGGCGCCAACGGGCAGCAAGGGGCCGCCTCAACGCGACATGTGCCGCGCCCGCCAATCCCTCGGACGATCGAACGCGCCGCTCCAGATGCCGCGCCTGGCCCGCCGCGCCGCCTCTTCCTCGGCCCGGTAGGCCCCGTAGGAGACGGCCCAGCCCTCCGCCACCATCTGACGGTTGATGTCGCGCCCGTCCACCGTGCAGACCGCGAGCACCCGCTGGTGCTGGTCGCGCTTGCGGGCCTGGCAGCTCACCTGTCCCCGCCCGACGATCGCCCTGAGCCGGCGCGCCGCTTCGCGGCCGCACGGCCAGGGCGCACCGTCCCGGGTGCACTCCTGCCGCCCTTCCGGAGCATCGATCCCCTGCAGCCTGATCTCGTGGCCGCCAACCCTGAGGCTGTCGCCATCGATGACGTGGGCCGCCCCCGAGATCCCGTCGGGCAGGCTGTGCCCACGCCAACGCCCGACTGCGGCCGCTATGCTTATGATCGCGAGGACCACAAGCAATACGTTAATACTTTCTTTTCTCTTTAGGTTCTTTCGTCTCAATTAAGTAAACCAGAATTTAGCAATTTGTGACCACATTGATAACTTGGCAAGTATATTGGCACGTTCAGTAAGAGTTACCACGGGGCGTCGCGGAACACTTCCTGGACGCAGCCAGCCTGGCCGTCTCTCGGGGACTTGACGACATGGGCAGAGACACTGTTTCGGCTGTTCCGCGAATCCAGCTCGCGCGCCGCGAGGGCCGGGAGCGGAACGCCGCGCGCCTTCGCGAGGCGCGGGACAAGCTCGCCCATGGCACCAGCATCAAGCCGGAGTTCGAGTACGAGCTGTTGAGCATGTTCGTGCGCAACGAGCTTGGCGCCATTGTGACCATTCCCCTGCTCGCCGTCGTCTTCTCGCTCGCGGCCATGTCGTGGGCGCCGGTGATGGAGGCCCTGCTCTGGCTTCTCGCCGTCATCATGGCCAAGGTGCTCGTGCTCGAGTCCTGCCGGCGCTTCCTGACCGCCCCGCGCAGCACGATGCGCGTCGACACCTGGCGCAAGCAGCTCGTGACGGTCGAGCTCATCAACGGCTTTGCCTGGGCCGGCATGGCGCTGATCGGCCTCAACGGCTCGGTCGCCTCGTCCCATGTGTTCATCTTCGCCTCGCTCATCGTCGTGCTCGCCATCCGCATGACCTTCGCCTCGTCGGTGATGCCGATCCTCTATGCCGGCACCATCCCGATGACGGCCGCGGTGGTCACCCGGCTGGCGCTGCTCAACGATCCCTTCTACTGGGCCATGGCGTCGATGGCCGTCGGCGTCCACGTCTACTTCATCTTCCTCGCCAAAGGCCTGCATTCCACCGCACTCGCCATGCTCGAGTTCCGCGCGGAGAAGGATGCCCTCATCGCCGAGCTCGAGGAGGAGAAATCCATCTCCGATGAGGCCCGCCGCCGCGCCGAGGACGCCAACATCGCCAAATCGCGCTTCCTCGCAACCATGAGCCACGAGTTGCGCACCCCGCTCAACGCCATTCTCGGGTTCTCCGAGGTGATGAAGAGCGAGATCATGGGACCCATCCAGAGCACGACTTACAAGGAGTATGTCGGCAACATCCACGATAGCGGTCGCCACCTGCTCAATCTCATCAACGAGATCCTCGACCTCTCGCGCATCGAGGCCGGGCGCTACGAGCTGCACGAGGAGCCAGTCCGCCTCGCCGATATCGCGGAGGACTGTCACCGCCTCCTGAAGCTGCGCGCCGAGAGCAAGGGCCTGACCATCGAGGAGGATTTCGACGACACGCTGGCGCAGATCTGGGCCGACGAACGGGCTGTCCGGCAGATCTGCCTCAACCTGCTGTCGAATGCGCTGAAATTCACGCCGCGCGGCGGTCGCATCACCATGCTCGTCGCCCGTGCGCCCGACGGCGGCCAGATCATCTCCATCAAGGACACCGGCCCCGGCATCCCCAAGGAGGAGATCCCCAAGGTCCTGCAGGCCTTCGGACAGGGCTCGCTCGCCCACCAGAACGCGGAAGGCGGCACCGGGCTCGGGTTGCCCATCGTGCAGAGCCTCATCGCCCTGCACGGCGGCGAGTTCGAGCTCAAGTCCGAGCTGCGCAAGGGCACCGAGGCGCTCGTCAGCTTCCCGCCGCAGCGCGTCCTCGAGCCCATGAAGCCGCTGCAGCCGCTGGGCATGGAGCGTCATCGCCGCGCCAGCCCGCTCACACAGGCCGTCGCACAGCCGGCCCGCACCGCGCGGATCTCGCGGCTTCTCCGTGTCCCGAATGCGCCACACTCGCGTGTCAGTGGCCTGCACCACGACACCAAGCATTGAGTTGTCCCCCCACACTCCCCAAATCAGGGCAGGACAGATAGACGGCACCGACGCCCGAATGGCACGCATTTCGACGCCTTGCATCAACGTCTGCACCATCGATCCGGACAGCGGCCTGTGCACCGGCTGCGCCCGCACCGTGGAAGAAATCGCGACGTGGCTCAAGTTCGACGAGCCGCGGCGCCAGAGCATCATGCGCGAGTTGCCGGCGAGACGCCGCCGCCCGTCTGCGGCCACGCAGCCCCCCGAGGGCGGCTGAGCTGCGCGGGCTGGCCGCTGCCCGGTGCCGTTAGAGAGTGGAGCCTTGCATGTGGACCTGGATCGGCATCGCCGTGTGCGTCGCCCTCGCGCTGTTCATAGCGCTGTCCGGGCAGCTCGACACGATGGTTTCAAACTCGACGTTCACGACGGCAAGCATCGTCTACTACCTGATCTGGCTGGGCGTGCTCGCTCCCATCCTGATCGGCGTCTTCGCCGGCCGCAGCCGTCGGGCCTTTGGCGAGGCCGCCATCTGGATCGGGCTCTGCCTCCTCCTGATCGGCGGCTACAGCTTCCGCGACACCCTCTCCGGCTTCGGCTATCGTATCATCGGCGAGTTGGCGCCGCCGGGAACCGTGCTGTCCGTGCAGCCGCGCACCAGCGGCGAGATCTCCGTACGCATCCGCCGCCAGCCGAGCGGCCATTTCGCGGTCCGCTCCACCGTGGAGGGGGCGACTATCCCCATGCTCGTCGATACCGGCGCGACGACGGTTGTCCTCAGCCAGCGCGACGCCCGTGCGATCGGCATCGACACCCAGCGGCTCTCCTACACGCTGCCCGTCAAGACGGCGAACGGCACAACCTTCGCAGCACATGTCACGCTTCGCAGCCTCGCCGTCGGGGCCATCCGGATCAACGACATCGAGGCCCTCGTCGCCAAGCCCGGTGCTCTCGACGACAGCCTGCTCGGTATGAATTTTTTAAATCGATTGCGATCTTATGAGTTCTCCGGGGATTTCCTGACGTTGCGCGGATGATTTCGGCGCGTGGGTCCGATCGCCGGGGCCGCGGGTTCTGCGTCGATTGAGTGGTGTACGCGCATGAGCTATTCGTCCGGGCTTCGCAGCGTCGTCGGAGAAGGCGCCGTCTGGCTTCTCGTCGGCCTCGTCGCCGCCACTGGCCTCTACTACAAGTCCGAGATCGTCGCCCTGGTCGGCGGCTCCACCATCACGCCCCATCGCACGGCCGAAGCGCCCGCGAGCCCCCGCATCAGAGAGCCCGAGACCGACAAGGGTTTTGCCAGGGTCAGCCGCATACGTGCCGATCAGCAGGGACACTTCTTCACCCGCGCCTTCATCAACGATCGACCGGTCGACGTGATGATCGACACGGGCGCCACCATCGTCGCCCTCACCTACGAAGCGGCCCGCGAGGCCGGCCTGCGCCTGTCCGACCGCGATTTCACCCACAGTGTGAACACGGCCAACGGCAAGGCGCGCGTCGCCCCGGTCACGCTCGACCGCATCACCATCGGTGACATCACGCTCAGGAATATCCGTGCCGCCGTCAGCGAGCCGGGCAAGCTTCAGACGACCTTGCTCGGCATGTCGTTCCTGAAGCGCCTTAAGGCGGTCTCGATCCAGGGCGGTGTCCTCGTCCTCGAAGAATAGCCCCTTCAACGATGCAGTTTCCGGCGGCCGCTCCGCTTCCGCCTTCTGGTTGGAGATGGCTGCTCGATCCACTATCGTCCGCCCAGGATTCGATACCAGGAGCCCAGCCATGCTGCCCAAGCCCCGTGCCGATCTCAAAGAGAACACGCTCGATTTCGAGCGCCTGCCGCTGGTGAAGCCCACGGGCTTCCGCGAGTACGACGCCCGCTGGCTGTTCCCCGCCGAGATCAACCTCATGGGGCTCAATGCCATCGGCCTGGGGCTCGCCACGCTGTTCCGCCGCCGCGGCGTTCCCGCCCGGATCGTCGTCGGGCACGACTTCCGCTGGTACTCGGCCTCCGTCAAGCAGGCTCTCATGATGGGGCTGGTCTCGGGCGGCGCCGAGGTCTTCGACATCGGGCTGGCGCTGTCGCCGATGGCCTATTTCGCCCAGTTCGAGCTCGACGTCGAGGGCGTCGCCATGGTCACCGCCAGTCACAACGACAACGGCTGGACCGGCATCAAGATGGGCCTCCAGCGCCCGCTCACCTTCGGCCCGGACGACATGAGCGAGCTCAAGGAGATCGTGCTGACCGGCGCTTACGACGCGCCCGGCGGCGGCCGCTATCGCTTCGTGCCGGACCTGGCGGAGCGCTACATCCGCTCCCTCACGGATCGCCCCAGGCTCGGGCGCCGCCTCAAGGTCGTGGCGGCCTGTGGCAACGGCACCGCGGGCGCCTACGCGCCACGCGTCCTCGAGGCGATCGGCTGCGAGGTGGTGCCGCTCGACTGCGAGCTCGACCACTCGTTCCCGCGCTACAATCCCAATCCCGAAGATCTCAAGATGTTGCACGCCATCGCCGAAGCGGTGGTGGCCAACAAGGCCGATGTCGGCCTCGGCTTCGACGGTGACGGCGACCGCTGCGGCGTCGTTGACAACGAGGGCCACGAGATCTTTGCCGACACCGTCGGCGTCATGCTGGCGCGCGACATCTCCGCCATCCACAAGGATGCCGTGTTCGTGGCCGACGTCAAGTCAACCGGCCTGTTCATGACGGATCCGGTGCTGATCGCCAATGGGGCCAGGTCACTCTACTGGAAGACCGGCCATTCCTACATGAAGCGCTACACGCACGAGCAGAAGGCGCTCGTCGGCTTCGAGAAGAGCGGCCACTTCTTCTTCCAGCCGCCGCTCGGGCGGGGTTACGACGACGGCCTCGTGGCGGCGCTCGCCGTCTGCGACATGCTCGACCGTGCGCCTGACAAGACCATGGCCGACCTGAAGCGCGCGTTGCCGCGCACCTACCAGTCCCCGACCATGTCTCCGCACTGCGACGACGAGAAGAAGTACGGCGTCGTCGACCGCATCGTCGCGCAGTACCAGGAGCTGGCCAGGACGGGCGGCAAGATCGCCGGGCAGGCCATCCGCGACCTCGTCACGGTCAACGGCGTGCGCGTGACGCTCGCCGACGGCACCTGGGGCCTCGTGCGCGCCTCATCCAACAAGCCGGAGCTCGTCATCGTCGTCGAGAGCCCGGTCTCGGAAGAGAACAAGATCGC
>JAGRKR010000169.1 GCA_020442225.1 Hyphomicrobiaceae bacterium
ATGCCCAACACCAAGCCGCTGACGACCACGCCCGAGGCGCTCGCGGACAAGGTCGGGCGGGCGCGCCATCGCATGGCCTGCGATTTCGCCTTCTACGTGGGCGGCACGCGCGAGAACATCGCCGATATCGCGGAGCTCGAGCGCTTGCCCGCGGCAGCCGGCATCAAGGTCTTCATGGGTTCATCGACCGGCGATCTGCTGGTCGATGACGAGCCGTCGCTCGAGCGCATCATCGCCGCGTTGCGCCGCCGCGCGGCCTTCCACTCCGAGGACGAGGCGCGGCTCGAGGCGCGCAAGGGTGAGCGCATCGCGGGTGATGCCCGCTCGCATCCCGTCTGGCGCGACGAGGAGTGCGCCATGATCTCGACGCGGCGGCTCGTCACGCTGGCCGAGCGGCACCGCAAGCGCGTCCACGTGCTGCACGTCTCGACCGCCGCCGAGATGGAGTTTCTGGCGGCCCACCGCACCTATGCCTCGGTCGAGGCGACGCCGCACCATCTCACGCTCGAGGCGCCCGACTGCTACGAGCGGCTTGGTACGCTGGCGCAGATGAACCCGCCCGTGCGCGATCGTCGCCACAAGGAGGCGATCTGGGCAGCGCTTCGCGGCGGCGTGGTCGACGTGCTCGGCTCCGATCATGCCCCCCATACGCTGGAAGAAAAGGCGCACGCCTATCCCGAGAGCCATTCCGGCATGACCGGGGTGCAGACTCTGGTGCCGATCATGCTCGACCACGTCAATGCCGGGCGGCTGACGCTCGAGCGCTTCGTCGACCTGACGAGCCACGGGCCGCAACGCCTCTTCTCCATCGCCGGCAAGGGGCGGATCATGATGGGCTACGATGCCGACTTCACCATCGTCGACCTGAAGCGCCGCCAGACCATCGCCAACAGCCAGATCGCCAGCCGCTCGCGCTGGACGCCCTATGACGGCGTGAGCGTGACCGGCTGGCCGGTCGGCACGGTCATCCGCGGGCGCCGCGTGATGTGGGAGGGGGAGATTGCGGGGCCGGCCGGCGGGGAGCCCGTGCGGTTCATGGAATGAGCGCGCCGGCGGGCGCGTGAGACGGGGCGGGCTCGGCTACTTCCTGGCCGGCGCTCCGCCCGTCGCGAACCTGGCGCATCCCTTGAACAGGTCGCGCATGGTGTGGTCGGCCTTTGCGGGCTTGTCGCCCTTCTTGCCGAGCGCGTCGAGCTTGCGATCGAGGCGGTCGATGATCTTGTCGCGCTGGGCGGTGGTGAAGTAGCCCTGGCGGACCCCGGTATCGAGGATGTCGCAGGCAATGCGGATGCCGCCGATGCTTGCGCGGCCTCCGACGTACGAAGCGGCGCCGAAGGCACCAATGAGGAACGTCACGGCGGCGAGAAGAATGGCGAGCCAGCTACGCATGATGTGAGCCTTCCGTTGGTCCTAGATGCCGAGCTTGGTGCACTGGCTTTCGAGCAATGCCGCGTCCTGGCGCAGGCTGTCGCTGAGCGCCGGGCTGCGCGTGAGCTTGCCGATGAGTTCGCGCCGTTTGGCGTCGGTGAGCACGCCATCCGAGACCGCCGCCTCGAGAATGGCGCAGCCGAAGCCGCGCGTGAGAGTCGGCGTCGCCTTGCTGGTGAGGATGTAACCCGTCGTTACACCGGCAACCGTCGACAGCAGGATCAGCAGCAGGCTTGCCTTGAGGCTCATGGTCGGTTTCCCTCGAATACGCGGTGAGCGGTGGTGGGGCGAGGCGGGGAGATCGGCTGCCCGGAAGGATAACAGCATTTGCCGCGGCTGGCGCGCGTCGAGGCGTCGCCGACGCCTCTCAAGGCTTCTTCAGCTCGGCCTCTATGTCGTAGGGCGTGCACTTCAGGCGCTTCAGGTGCTCGTTGTAGGCCTCGATCCGTGCCCTCAGACGGGCCCGGTCCGCCTCCGTGTCGGCGCCATAGGTCGAGTAGCCGAGCGTGGCGCCCGTACCCTTCTGGGCCGCTCTGGCGACCGCCGACGGCCTGGCCTGGTTGGGGTAGTCCTTGAGCTGCGCGATGCCGATCACAATCGATCCGGACAGCTTGCTGCAGGAGAGCTTCTGCTCGCGCGCACTCATGCGATACGTGCCGTCGGGGGCCATCGCGCCCGGCAGGTCGGCGGCTTGGGCCGCGCTCTTCGACGGCGTCGGACTGTAGCCGGGCATGGCGGAGGCGCATCCCGCGAGTGCGAGCGTGACGGCCAGGAGGATGGAACGTGCGGGCATGGTCATGAATCGCGATGTGTCCGGCAATTACATTCCATCCGAGATCGTGGCGCGGATGAGGCGGATACGGTCGAATCTCTCGCGTTCGCGCGCGACAGCGCTGCGCAGCTCGCCCGCGCCCCTACTGGCGCCCCGTGGCCGGAGCCGCTAGAACTGCCAGCATACCAGCATCCGGGAGGCCGCACATGCCACAGACGATCACGAAAGGCTACAAGGCACTCGTGGCGGAGGCCCGCCAGTCGATCCAGGAGGTCACGGCCGAGCAGGCGATTGCGCTCGCCAAGCGTGACGACGTCCTGCTCGTCGATCTGCGCGATCCCCGCGAGCTCGAGCGGGAAGGCCGCATCCCCGGGGCGTTCCACTGCACCCGCGGCATGCTGGAATT
>JAGRKR010000170.1 GCA_020442225.1 Hyphomicrobiaceae bacterium
CCTCGGTGCAGCCCTCCGCCTTGACGCGGTCGTACTGCGCGCGCGTCTCGACGCCTTCGGCGGTGGTTCCGATGCCGAGGCTGGCGCTCAGGCCGGTCACCGCGCGAATGATCGCCAGCGAACTGCGATCGCTCTCGATCCTGGCGACGAAGCTGCGATCGATCTTGATGCGGTCGAAGGGGAACCTCTGCAGATAGCCGAGCGAGGAATGGCCGGTGCCGAAGTCGTCCATGCCGATGCGCACGCCGAGTTCGCGCAGCTGGTGCAGGATGCTGAGCGTCGCGTCCGAATCCTCCAGGAGCGCGCTCTCGGTGATTTCCAGTTCGAGACGGTGCGGCAGCAGACGGGCGCCGGCGAGGGCATCAACGACGGCCTGCAGCAGGCGGGCGTTGCGGAACTGGACCGCGGAGAGATTGACCGAGACCCGGACCGAAGACGGCCAGCGGGCTGCGTCACGGCAGGCCTGCTGCAGCACCCACTCGCCAATCGGGACGATCAGCCCGGTCTCCTCGGCAATCGGGATGAATTCGGCCGGCGGGATGATGCCACGCTGCGGATGCTTCCAGCGCACCAGCGCCTCGAAGCCGGCAATGCGGCCCGAATCCAGGTCGACCTGCGGCTGGTAGGCGATGCAGAACTGATGCGAGCCGACCGCCCTCTCCAGGTCAAGTTCGAGCGTCCGGCGCATCTGCATGCGCAGATCCATCTCGCGCTCGAAGAAGCGGTACTCGCCCCTGCCCTCGACCTTGGCGCGGTGGAGCGCCAGGTCCGCGTTCTTGAGCAGGCTGTCGCTGCTGTCGCCATCGGTCGGCGCCAGGGCGATGCCGATGCTGACACCGAGACTGACGTGCTGCCCGCCGAGGACGAACTCGTTGCCGAGACTCTCGACGATGCGTTCGGCGACGGTTCGCGCCCCGCGGGGCTGTTCGGCGTCGACCTGGATGATGGCAAACTCGTCGCCGCCGAGTCGCGCCACCGTGTCGCCTTCGCGGACACATCCACGCAGCCGCTCGGCCACTGTTTCGAGGACCCGATCGCCGAAGAGATGTCCGAGCGTGTCGTTGATCCGCTTGAAATAGTCGAGATCGATGCACAGCACGGAGATCATCTGATCGCGGCCCCAGCGGCGCAGCGCCTCCTCCAGGCGTTGCAGGAAAAGGATGCGGTTGGGCAAATCGGTCAGCAGATCGTGGCGCGCCATGTGGGCGATCCGAGCCTCGGCCTCCATCCGGTCGGTGATGTCCTCGTGGGTCGAGATCCAGCCGCCGTCGGCCATCGTCTGATGAATGACGCTAACGACGCGGCCATCCCGCAAGCGAACGGTGTCCTTGTGGCGGTCTTCGTTTCGCAGGAAGTCGCGCAGGCGGCCGAGATACTCACGCCTGTCGTGGGGACCGAGCGTGCCGCTGGCCGCGCGGTGCCGGACGATTGCCTCCAGAGTCGCGCCCGGCGCGGTCAGATCGGGCGGCAAGCCGTACATGCGGGCATAGGTCTCGTTCGCGGTGATGACGCGCTCATCGGCGTCGAACATGACGACGCCGATGGGAAGATTGCTCATCGCCGCGGCAAGTCGCTGGCGCTCTGTCAGCGCCTCCTGGGCGAGCGACTGGATCTTCTCCTCGGCTTCGCGTCGCTCGGTGATGTCATCGTGGATGGAAACCCAGCCGCCTGCCGCCATCGCCTGATACGTCATGCTGACAGTCTGGCCCGTGGCGAGACGATGGACGTGCGTATAGGAATCCCGGCGCTCGACCGACGCGGACACCCGCTGGCGAAATGCCTCGGCATCATCGCCAAGAACGATGCGGCCATTGCGGATGCGATGCTCGACGATCTCGGCGAGCAGCATGCCCGGCGCGCACTGTTCCGGTGTCAGGGCGTAGATTTCGCGGAACCGGTCGTTGCAGACGATCAGCCGCTGGTCGCCGTCATACATGGTGAGGCCGATGGGCATGTTGCCGATGGCGGCCGCGAGCCGCTCACGCTGGCGCTCGGCGTCGTGGGTGAGACGCCGCTGGCTCACCAGATTGTCACGGAAGGCGGTCGCGGCGGTGACCAGCGTGCCGATCTCGTCCCGGCGCGCGACGTCGCCGGCGATCGTCACCGCCTCGTCACCGGCAATCAGGCGCTGCATGGCAATGCTGATGCGGCGGATCGGCTCGCTGATGTTGTCGGAAAGCCACGCCATCGCGCCGAGAAGCCCGGCAGCCGAGAGCAGCAGCGTCGCAATGAGAACGCCGAGGAAGACGCGGTAGAGGGTGTGGGCCTCGTCGGCCGCGGTGGTGGTCTCCTCGCGTGCATGAACGAGGAGGTCGGCAATGTCGTCGCGCGCGGAGCCCAGCAGGGGCAGGAACTCCCGGTCGAAACGCCTGTAGCCGTCGCTGAAATTGCCGGTTTCCGATTCGCGCAGCACCGCCGCGAGACTGGACAGCAGGGTCGTCCACACCGCCTGCAAATCCCTGAAGTGTGCCTTCTCGCCATGCGTATCGACGACGGCCGCGAAGGCCGAAAGGCCTGCGTCGATCGCTGTCTTGACCCGCTCCATCTGCTCGTCGATCTGGGCGAGCTGACGAAAATCGGCGATCTCGATGCGGCGCTGCGCCAGGACGCCATACTGGGCCAGTTGCCGGTCCAGGTCGCCAAGCAGGGTGATTTCCGGCAGCGTCGCCTCGGCGAGCACCGTGGCGAGGTTGTTATGGGTGCGCAACTGCAGCAGGCTGACGAGACCGACCGCCGCGATCAGCACGAACGCAACCACGAAGCCGATCCTGAGCTTCGCCGTTACCCCGATGTCGCGCAGCCACCGCATGACCAACGCCTAGTTCAGATAGCTGAGAGCGTGCCAGATGCGGTAATCCGCGCGGAAGCTGGCGTAGGATTCGTAGACGCGCTTGAAGTCCGGGTTGCGGGCGCTCTCCTCCGTGACCACCGCCCGCCAGGCATCCTCCATGGCGACAAGGATGCGCGGCGCCCAGCGGCGCACTTCGACGCCCTCCGCCTGCAGCCTGCGGATCGCTCCGGCCTGCCGCGCCTCGCCTCTGGCAATCATGTCGCGCATGACATCGCTGCAGGCGAGTTCGATGATCGATTGAGCCTGGGTGTCGAGCCCTTCCCAGACCTTCAGGTTGATGTCGAGGTCGAAGAAGGTCGCCTGCTGGTGCCAGCCCGGGAAGTAGTAGTATTTGGCGACCTTCTGGAAGCCGAGCGGCTCGTCCATCGCCGGCAGCGAGAACTCCGCCGCATCGAGCGAACCGTCCTCAAGCCGGGCCAGAATGTCGCCCGGCGCGATCTGTTCGGTTGCGACGCCGAGCTTGCGCATGACGAGAGCGCCGAGGCCGAAGAAGCGCATGCGCAACCCCTTCAGGTCGTCGACCGAACGGATTTCCCGGCGGAACCAGCCGGAAGCCTCCGGCGGGATCATGCCGCAGGGGATGTTGAAGACGTCGCGGCGCGCGAACATCTCGCGGGCGAGCGCGAGACCGCCGCCCTCGTACATCCACGCCATGTACTCGCCCATGTCGGGACCGAAGGGCACCGTGGAGAAGAAGTTGAAGGCGCTGTCGTCGTCGGCGAACCACCCGGCTCCCGCCCATGCCGCGGTAACACGCCCGTCGGACACGGCCCGCACGGTCTCGGCAGCCGGCACCAGTTCGCCGGGTTCGTGAAAGCGGACGACGATCCTGCCGTTGCTGGCGCGGGCCACTTTCTCGGCCAGATCGCGCGCCGCGACGCCGAGAATCGGCATGCTGCCGCCGAAGGTGCTGGCGAGTTCCAGGGGCACCGGGGCCGGCTCGGCACGCAGCGACGGCGATGCGCCGAGGGCAAATGCCGCCGCCGTGACGAATGCGATCGGGATCGTGGTCCGCATGGCATCGGACTCCGGGCTCAGCTCAACGGTTCGGGAAGGCTCTGATTCATCCGTATTTTCGACAGGAACCACCCTCGCGCCCGCTCGTTAAAGATGGACTAAAGGCACCGAGCAAACCTCACCGTGCAGACTGAAACGGTCGATTCTGCGTGATTTTCTGGCGGATGCGGCCTTTTCTGCAACTCTTGCGCGAGACCCCATGAAACTGGCCTGCCTCTTGAACGGCAGGCGTGCAGGAGGCCAGGTCGGACACGGACTGTGCCGCGATGGGACATTCTGCCCCTGGCGGAGGGGGGATGAGCCCGGCGGAGTCCGTTGCCCGTGTCGGGATTTGGGTCATGACGCTGGTCCGGGGGACCCGGTCCGAACAGGTGGGGATCGTCGGCGGCAGGCGAGATGTCGCGATGCGATTGCTCGCCGGCCTGAACGGCATTCTGAAACGGCTTGCCGGCCTCGGCCCGCGCGGCTGGGCGATGATCGTCGCGGCGCCGCTGGTCCTCGCGGGTCTGGCGCTCGCGTGGCGACTGCTGCTGCCTGCTGCCTATACCGCCGAGACACGGCTGCGGGTCGATCCCGGCGTTCGCCTCGCCGGCAGCGATGACGACAAATCCGACGCGCTC
>JAGRKR010000171.1 GCA_020442225.1 Hyphomicrobiaceae bacterium
CGTTCGAGGTGGATGCGGCTTCGCGTCCACCGAGAGCGTGAATTGGACTCGCGAAGACGAACCGGTCCGGTCGTTCGACGTGGACGCGGTGTCGCGTCCGTCTCGCGGACCTCAGGCGAGCAGCCCGTCGAAGGGCTTGATCGCCGCGCTGTCCGGAAACACACGACGCGCCAGCGCCTGCTCGGGGATCGCGAGATGATCGCGGAGCAGCCCCTTGAACACGGCGCGCAGGTCGGTGGTCGGCGCGAGATCGCGGCCATCCCGCAGCGCGCGATCGGACAACCCCGGCCAGTCGGCGATCATGCGGCCGCCGCGAATGCTGCCGCCAGCCAGGATGGCGACGGTGCCGGTGCCGTGGTCCGAGCCTCGTGTACCGTTGATGCGGGCCGTGCGACCGAAATCCGTGACGACGGCCACGACACTGTGCTTCCAGGCCGCGCCCATGCCGTCGGCGAAGGCCTTGATGGCGGCGTCGAGGCCAGCCAGACGCTGGCCGAGTTGCCCGGTCGCGGCGCCCTCGTTGGCGTGCGTGTCCCAACCGTTGTAGCTGAGCGCGCCGATGCGCGGCCCGTCGGCGGCGGACATCAATCTGGCCGCCGTCTCCGCCGTCTCGATGAAGAGCCGGAAGCGGGGCGGCGTCCTCGGTGTGGCCGGCATCGCGGGCGATGTCTGGGGCGTCGGTGGCGCCGACGTCATGGGCGGGCGGGCGGATCGAGGCCCGGCCATCGATACGCGATCGATCTCGACGCCCTCGGCCAGCGCACGCGCCAGCACCGGGTCGCTCTCGGCGTAGAGATCCATGAGGCGCGAGACCGTATCGTTGTCGAGCGGGCGGCGGAACGTCGGAGGAATCCAGGAGACCACGGGCGCACTGCCGCGCATCACCAGCGGCACCACCGGCCCCATGGCCAGCCCTTTCAATGGCGCGGACCGCCCCCGCACGTCCAGACCCGCCAGCGCCCGATTGAGCCAGCCATCGTCCGAGCGCGTCGTCGTGGCGAGACCGCTTTCGAGCACGTCCTGGCCGTCGAAGTGCGAGCGTCCGCGGTAGGGGGTGGCGACGGCGTGCACGATGAGCGCCTGCTTGCGACCGTAGAGCCCGTGCAGGAAGGGCATGTTGCCATTGAGGGCGAAGAAGCCGTCGAGGGCGAGCCCGGCGCCCGGCCCGCTGCGCGGCAATGCCGCCTCGCCGCGCAGCCGAATGTAATCGGGATCACCGATCGGCGGCGCCAGCGACAAGCCGTCGAGCCCACCCCGCAGGATGACGACGAGCAGGCGCGGATCGCGCCCGGCGGCCAGCGCCGACACGTTCGGCAAGCCGGCCCAAAGCGCGAGGGACGCGCCGCCGACGAGCATCTGGCGCCGTGTCACAAGTGAATGCGCGCGCGTTTCGGCCATCGGTCTATCTCCGTTGGAACTCGGGGCTCATGAGGAGCAACTCCAAGGCCTGGACGCGCGTTTCGGCGCGCGCGACGGCCTCACGCGTGCGGTCCGTCAAACCGCCCGCCAGAATGTCCGAGGCGGCCGAACGCGGATCGCTCCGCGGATTGGCCAGGCGCGCCATGCGCTCGGTGATGCGCAGGCGCTCGCGTAGCGCCGCCGGCGCCGCCCAGGCATTTTCGGCGTCGGGCCAACCTTTCGGCGACGGCGGCGACCAGAGCGGCTGGCCCAGCATGTTGGTGAGCCGCAGAACCTCCATGGGCTTCATGGGCAGCGCCAGGCCGCGAATGCCGGCCACGAGGAAATCATAGGGCGGCAGCAGAACCACCGGCGGCCCGCCCCAGGCGCCGGACTGGCCGACGAGCGTGCGCGCGAGCGCCCCAAGATCGCCGTCGCTCGCCTTGAAGACCTGCTCGAGGCGGCCGATGACGGCGGCCGATGCGCCGGAGCCGAGGAAGTGCCGGGCCAGCTTGCGGCAGACGTTGCGCGCCGTCGCGGGATGGTGCGCCAGAAAGCGCAGGGCGGCGAGGCCGGCCTCCTCACCATGATCGGCGAAGCGCCGGCCGAGCAGCGTCACCGCGCCCGGCTCGTGCCAATTCGGCTGGAAGCGGAAACGGCCGGCATCCGCTCCGCCGCGTTGCAGGCCGGCGACCGTCCAGCCGGTGAGAATGCGCGCCAGCGCCGTGACATCGGACTGGGTGTAGCCGCCGTCGACGCCGAGCGTGTGCAGCTCGAGAATCTCGCGTGCGAGGTTCTCGTTGAGGCCGCGCCGTCGCCGCTGGCCGGCGCGCGAGTTGGGGCCGATCGAGACGTGATTGTCGAGGTAGATAAGCATCGCCGGATGGCGGACGGCGGCGCGCAGCATGTCCTCGAAACGGCCGAGCACATGCGGCCTGATGACCTCGCGCTCGTAGGCGCCGACAATGCCGCGCAGCGGCCCCTTGGTCGCCGAGACGCAGAAGTGGTTGGACCAGTGCATCACCAGCCGCTCGAGGTAGGGCCGGGTCGTCTCCACGGCGAGCGTGATGCGGGCCGCGGCCTCCGCCCGGAACGCGTCGCGCCGAAGCGGGCCTGGGCCGAGCGTCCTGTCCTGCGCGGCGGGAGGCTTCGGCGCAGATGCGGGGCCGCCATCCATGGGCATTCCCGGCGCCATCCGGGCCTCAGGCCTGGCGCGCGGCGGGCCTCCTGGCTGTTGCTGTGACGGATCGGCCATGCGCGCAAGGCGCACGCGCTGGCGCGCCAGCATGTCGGCGGTCAGCGTGACGTCGCTCGCCACCAGGGCCGCTGCGGCGGGCAGGGCGGGCGGCGGGCCGTCGAGCGCCGCCAGAAGATGGCCGCGCGGATCCCTGGCGACCGCACGGATCTCCTCGGCGCGCGCTCCTAGTCCGAAGCGGCGAACGGCGATGAACGCCTCACGCATCGTCATGTGTCAGCCCCCTGCGACATCCTCACCCCATCGCCAGCATGAGCGGGCTGAGCGAGCCAGACCCGCGCCTGTCCATTGAACGACGCAAATGCCGTCGATCCGTCGCCACTGCATATCCGACAGTGAACGGATATTGCGGCGGAGCGGTGGCCTGAGCCGCGCACGTGCTGTATGCCATGGTGGAAACGCGGCGCACGCTTGCCGGCCCGACCGGGACGGCTAGGGTACGATCGGTCGCGGCGGAACTGCTCGGAGCACGCCTCGAGACCCGAGCGTCCTTCGCGCCCGGCCCCTCTTCGAGAGCGTGAAGGCGATTCCGTCGAAGTCGATGACGCTCTAATGTGCAGAACCGTTGATTGGCGCCCTAGCTGAAGGATCAGGACATGTCCACTTCCCCTACCTCTGGCAACGCCGCAGTGTCGGGTTGGATGGACCTTCTGGTCTATGCTCCGGCCGGCGCCGTGAGCCCGCCGGATGCCACGCTGCGCTATGCCGCGCGCCTTGCCACGCAAGCGCGCGCACACCTCACCGCCATCTCCTTCGCCTTCGAGATGCCGGCCACGTTCTCGCTCTACAGCCGCTCGGCTGACGGCAAAGTGGCGGCCACGCGCAACCAGGAGCTGGAGGCGGCCGCCGATCGGGTTCTGGCGCATGCCCGCACGCTGATCACGCCGACGGTCTCCAATTTCAACGTCGTCAAAGAGACGTGCGCCTTGCCAGATGCCGGACAGATCCTGGTCAATCACGGACGCCTTTACGACGTCGTCGTCATGCCGAACCGCACCGACAAGGATGAATTCGAGATCGACCTGCTCGAGGCTGTCCTGTTTGGAACGGGACACCCGGCATTGCTGGTGCCGGAGCCGAGCACGCGCGAGTTCGGGTTCGAGCGTATCGTCGTCGGCTGGGACCACAGCAGGGCGGCCGCCCGAGCGGCCGCCGACGCGCTGCCCTTGCTGCGTCACGCCAAGAAGGTGGACGTCGTCATGGTGACCGAGGAGAAGATCTGGCCCTCGCACCTGTCGGGCGTCGAGTTCGCCCGCTATCTGTCCCGTCACGGCGTCAATGTCTCGCTGTCGGAGCAGAGTCGGCGGGGTGAATCGATCTCCGCGACGCTGATCGCCGAGGCGCAGACGCTGGGCGCCGATCTGCTCGTCATCGGTGGCTTCGGCCACTCCCGCCTGCGCGACTTCGTGCTCGGCGGCACCACCAAGGACGTGCTCGCGGGTGCACCGGTGCCCGTTTTCCTGTCGCATTGAGCCCGCAGCCGCCGCCTTCACGTCGAGCCACATCCACGGCCAGGAGCCGAGACATGCCGTTACACACCCAGCAATTCCCGCGACTGATCCGCCTGGTCGCCGCGGCACTGCTCATCGGCGGGTTTTCGGCCGCAGCCTCGGCCAAGCCCAGGGTCGTGTCGGAGAAGCCTCTCGGCAGCCGCTTCGAGCTGAGCGTGCCGGTCGGCGAGGCCGGCGCCAGAAAGACCCTGCGCGTCCTCGGCT
>JAGRKR010000172.1:0-1217 GCA_020442225.1 Hyphomicrobiaceae bacterium
CCCTCGCCGGTCGCCTTGCGACGCGCCGTCGGGTTCTCCCCGACCGTGACGGTGCCGTCACCGCGCTTGGTGAAGGCCATGCCGTGGCGCTTGCGCAGCTTCGAGCCGGGGCTGTCGAAACCGTGATACGCGCCCTTGTAGACGACGATCTGCATGCCCCAGCGTCGTGCCAGGCTGATGCACGTCCCTTTCGGCGTCCAGTCGTCGGAGGCGCCGATAATGATCTTGGTCGGCACCGTCGGCCGGGATTTCATGTTGCGGAGCATGGCTTTGCAGCCGGGATAGAAGGCGATGGCCCGGCGGAAGCCCCGCCCTGCGCTGGACGCCGCCGTGCGCAGCACCGTGCTGCCGCCATTGGACCAGCCGAGGATGGAGATGCGGCCGCGCTTCACGAAGTTCTGGGACGCCAACCAGCGCCGAGCGCCCTGGGCATCGGCCACGCGCTGCGCCTGCTTCACCGGCCGCGGCTTGATCCGGCACAGACTGCCATGACCGCGCGAGCCGAAACTGTCGGGAAAGAGCACGACATGACCGGCCAGCACCAGCCGCCGGCCCCAGGCCCGGTCGCGCGTCGACATGGCGCCGCCGCAGCCGTGCAGAGCCACGACCGCCGGGAACGGGCCGCGGCCCGCGGGCTTCATGAGATATCCGGTGATCGTGGTGCCGTCGCCGGAGGAGAACCTGACCGTCGTTTGAGCGTCGGCGGCCCCGGCCCAGAATACGCCGGTCAGGCCGACAAGAAGCAACTTGAAAATGCGCATCCGGGCATGTCCTCCCTGTGATCGTGCGCCCGTTGCTCGGCGCGCACGCGGCTGCGACAGCCTGCTGATGGGTAGGACCGAGGCCTCATGGCGTCAATCGAATAGCGCGTGGGGAACTGCCCGCCGGCAACCAAATCTGTGACCGGATGATTGCGGCGCATGTGGACACACACTACGCTCCAGCGGCGAATCGGTCGCAGCACGCATCTTCGGCAGGTCCGATGTCGGATCGGCGGCATTGAGAAGTCAATCAGCGGTTCTGAGAGGGTAGGACCAGCTTTCGAGCTACCGCACACCCTCACGCGAAAGAAAGGGCACTCCAATGAGCATTCTCAAGGAATTCAGAGAGTTCGCCGTCAAGGGGAACATGATCGACATGGCCGTCGGTATCATCATCGGCGGCGCGTTCGGGACCATCGTGCAGTCGCTGGTCAAGGACGTGATCATGCCGCCGAT
>JAGRKR010000172.1:1367-8354 GCA_020442225.1 Hyphomicrobiaceae bacterium
GTGTTCATGCTGGTCAAGGGCATCAACGCGCTCAAGAAGCGCTTCGAGAAGGAGCAGGCCGCCGCCGCGCCGGCCGAGCCGTCGTCGACGGACAAGCTCCTGATGGAGATCCGCGACTCGCTCAACGCGAAGAAGTAAGGCGACGAGGGCCCTTGCAGTCCGGTGTGGGTTGCGAGGGCCGATCGCTCAGGATTTGATCGAGCAGCTGCCGCCGCCGAGGACGCAGAACTTGGCGCAATGGGGGTGGCAGAGCTTGACCGCCCCAGCCGCGAACATGCCGCCGTCGGCGCGGGCGGCCTGGCTGAGGCTGTCACCCATGTCGAAGGCCGGCTCGCTGGTGATGAGCGTGCAGGGCAGCACGACGGCTCGCTCGGCCCCCTTGCGGCGCACGACCATGCGGCTCGTTGCGCACATCATCTCGGACGGGCTCTTGCCGAGGATGCCCCAGCAGGCGGTGCTGATCTCCGGCACTTCGGCCTTCACGTCCATTTCGGGCAGCAACACCAGCGCGGCGGGATCGGCGGCGTCGATCGGCCAGCCGCGCTCGGCGATGAGCGCCGCGTAGCCCCGGCGCTCGTTCTCCATGGCCTCGCCCCAGCAGGTGCGCCCGGCAATGGCGATGCGGAAGCCCTCGGCCGCCAGCCAGTCGAGCCCGGCCAGCGTGCGCTCCCAGGTGCCGTCGCCCCGCTCGGCCTCGTGCAGCGCGCGCGAGTAATGATCGAGGCTCACGCGGATCTGCAGGCGCTGTCCGTAGCGCTGGCGCAGGGCCAGCAGGCCAGCCTTGACGCGCGGTCGCTGCAGCGGCTGCATGGCGTTGGTCAGCACCAGCACCTCGTGGCCGCGTGACAGCGCGTCCTCCAGCATGGCGATGATGTCGGGGTTCATGAACGGCTCGCCGCCCGTGAAGCCGATCTCGCGCGTGCCGAGGCCAAGGCTCGCGATCTCGTCGAGATAGCCCCGCACGTCGCCCGACGTCAGATAGGCGAGGCTGTCGTTCTCGGGGCTCGATTCGATGTAGCAGGATTTGCAGGTGATGTTGCAGAGCGTGCCCGTGTTGAACCAGAGCGTGTCGAGGCGATCGAGCGCGACGCGCGCACGCGGCTCGCCCCGCGCCGTCAGGTCGGGGTCCTCGAACTTCAGCAACGGACGGCCATCCAACATGGCATGACTTTCTGGCTTCACTGGAAGGTGTGTCCCCGGACGGAATGGACGATGATGGCGGGCACGCTAGCACGGCTCGCCCCTCGCCGGACCTCACATTGTCTTTATCCGGTCGAGAGGGGTGCGGCCAGGGGCCTTGCGCGCCCGGGCGGCCATGCTAATCTTCGGCCGCGGTCCGATCGGGCGCGTGCGGGCGTAGTTCAGTGGTAGAACGACAGCTTCCCAAGCTGTATGTCGTGGGTTCGATTCCCATCGCCCGCTCCATTTTTCCGCAACATCGGCGCACGGACCGGGCGATCGTGGCACAGGCGCGGCATGGCTGCCGCGCCCGGCGTCCAGCGGGCCGCCTCAGCCCATCAGCGTCTTGCGCACGCGCTCCGGATCGTCGAGGGCGGCCGTCAGGCTGTCGATGGCGTGGTGCCAGGCCTCGATGATGCGCGTCTCGCCGAGCCGCTCGCCGTCCGGATACATCATCAGCCGGAACGTGCAGGCTGCACCCGGCATGCCCACCGCCGGGATCGTCACCGCGCCATGGCTCTCGAGGATCGACATGGAGGCGAAGGCGACGCCCTCGATCGGCACGAGCGGGCTCGTGTTGCGCCGCGCCCGCCGGAGCGCCAGCTCGAAGAAGTCCTCGCCCGAGACCGCGAGGCCGGCGCCGGCGAGATAGCCCTTGCCGTCCATTTCGGGCGCCAGCGCTGCCAGCACCCGCTCCGACAGGTGCGCAGCCTTGCGGATGGGCTCGGGGTCGAAGGCCTCGACGGCGTGCGTGCCGGCGATGTACTGGCCGAGCTGCGCCTCGAGGCCGAGGGAGAGGGCGCGGGCGCGAATCCGCTGCGCCAATTCGCGCCGGCCGGCGACGAAGCCGGAGCGCGGGCCGCCCAGATGCTTGTCGAGCGACCAGACCGCCACGTCCGGATCGGCGAGCGCGAGGCCCGGGGCCTCATTGTAGAGCGAGATGCGGGCGGCCATGTGCGCATCGTCGAGCACTACGAGCGCCTTGTGCCGGCGGGCCAGCGCCACGGCGCGCTCGGCCTCGCCCTGCGGCAGGTGGTTCTTCGATGGCGAGATGAGGGTGACGACGAGCATCGCCGGCGGCGCTCCCTTGGCCATCAGCGCCTCGAGCGCTGCGACATCGGTCGCCTCCTCGAAGGTGCCTTGTGCCAGCAGCACCGCCTGCTTCACGGACGGGTGCGAGCGGTCTCCGGCAACGAGCGAGACCACGCGATCGCCCGGCTTCAGCAGCGTGAGCATGACGGCGATCATGCCGGCCGTCACGCGCGTGCTCAGGAAGCCGTCGTGGTGCTCGGGTGTGCCGCCCATTCGGGACAGGGCGAGATGCTCGAGCTCGCCCCGCGAGCGGGCGACGAAATGCACGTAGGAGCGCATGGCGTCGTCGTCGCCATCCTTGAACGGGAAGGCGCGGATGAGGCCGGTCAGGTTGAAGACGCCGTCGTCGCCCATGCGCGCGTAGCGGTCGCGGATGATGGCGTAGGCGCGCTGCTGGCGCTTCGCCTCGGCGAGCTCGCTGGTGATGATCTGGCCGCGGGCGTAGCCGACGATGGGGTCGAGCGGATTGCCGAACCGGTCCGAGCGTTCGCCCGAGGCATCGGCCGGGCGGGTGCCGCTGGTGCTGCTGCTCATGGGTGGGGCTCCAGGTTGGGGAGGGGGTCTGGATTGGCCGGAGCGGCCTGACGACCGCTCCGACACGTCGCGAGACTACTCTGCGGCGCGGGAGACGCCGCGCTTGCCGCTGCCGCGCGAGACGGCCTTGACGGCATCGCCGAGGATGGACATGGCGCGGTCGACTTCGGCATCCGTGCTGGTCATGGGCGGCACGAGGCGGACGACGTTGAGATCGCCCCGCGTGCCGCGAAGCTGGAAGATGAGGCCGTTCTCGAGGCAGGTCTGCGAGATCTGGCGAACCTCGGCATTGGCCGGCGTCCGCTTCTCGCGGTCGGTGACGAACTCGATGCCGATGAGCACGCCGCGTCCGCGCACGTCGCCGATGATCTCGTGCTCCTTGGCCATCTCGCCGAGCGCCTTCTTGATGCGCTTCTCGATGCGCGCCGCCTTGCCCGGCATGTCCTCGTCGACCACGATCTTGACGCTCTCCTCGCCGGCCGCGCACAGGATCGGGTCGCAGGCATGCGAGCGCGTGGCGAAGTAGCCGTTGTCGACGGCCTTCTCGGCGACCTCCGGCGTCGTGCACACGGCGCTGATCGGCAGGCCGCCGCCGAAGTGCTTGGAGATGGTGATGATGTCCGGGCTGACACCCTCCTCGTGCTGGAAGCCGAACATCTTGCCGGTCTTGCCGAGGCCCGTCTGAGACTCGTCGAAGATCATGAGCATGCCGCGCTTGTCGAGCTCCTGGCGAAGCGCCTTGTAGTAGCCCGGAGGCGGCACGATCACGCCGCCGGCGCTCAGGATGGGCTCGCCGATGAAGGCGGCCGGCTTCGACGTGAAGTTGGCGTCGGCCAACTCCATGCTGGTCTTGAGGCACTGGAGCTGGCACTTGGGAAAGCTCGAGCCGACGGGGCAGCGGTAGCAGTGCGGCGACAGGATCGCCGTGGTGGCCGGCGCCACGATCGAGTGCTTCGAGCGGCTCCAGGCGAACGACAGCGAGCGTGTGAGATAGGACGTCGAGCCGTGCAGTCCGGTGTGCAGGCCGAGTACGTCGGTGCCGCCTGTGGCCTTGCGGGCGAGGTCGACGGCGGCCTCGATGGAGTCGCTGCCGCTGACCAGGAAGAGCGACTTCTGCAGGGGCTTCGGCAGGACCTTGCCGAGCGTCTCGTGCAGCTTGAGGCGGGGCACGTTGAGCATCGCCTTGGAGGCGTGCAGCATCGATTTCATCGTCTCCTGGATGGTGGCGACGATGCGCGGGTTCTGATGGCCGAGAGCGGCGCCCATCTGGCCCGACTGGAAGTCGATGTACTCCTTGCCGTCCGTGTCGGTGACGACGGAGCCCTTTGACTTTGCGAGGATCGGACGGTCCTCGAGGCCGCCCATGTAGCTGGTCTTGGCGGTCGGGAACATCCATTGCTTGACGATCTGGCGGGCCTTGGTGCGGTTCATGTCGGTTCTCCTTGGGCGTCGGTTGTCATGTCGGTGAGGGTTGGCTGGTGCAGCGTCGGCGTCAGATGCGCAGGAAGACGCGGTTGAAGCGGCGGCGGTCCTCGAGGCGCCTGAGCAGGCTGGAGATGCCGCGATTGACGACGAAGTAGATGAGCAGAAGCGTCAGATAGACTTCCATCGGCGCCGTCATCAGGCGGGCGCCGATCTGCTTGCCGATCTCGGTGAGGTCGGCGAGGCCGATGAGGAAGGCGAGCGAGGTGTTCTTGACCGCGACCACGTAGCGCCCGGAGAGCGCCGGCAGCATGTTGAAGAATGCCTGCGGCAGCACGATCCACGTGCGGATCTGCATGGGGCCGAGGCCGAGGGCGCGCGCCGCCTCGATATGGCCGTCGGAGACCGAGCGGATGCCGCCGCGGACGATCTCCGCGATATAGGCGGCCGTGAACAGGGTGAGCGCCAGCAGCACGCTCAGGAACTTCGAGATCTCCAGGCCGAAGGCCGGCGGCAGGAAATAGGCCCAGAACACCAGGATGAGCAGCGGCACGTTGCGGAAGCCCTGGATGTAGAGCATCGCCGGCACCGACAGCGTGCGGCTCTGCGAGCTGCGGGCGAGGCCGATGAGCGCTCCGAGCAGCGTCGAGAGCACGATGGAGCTCAAGCTGATGGCGAGCGTGACGAGCAGCCCGCCCATCTCGCCGGTGTTGAAGAGGTCGCCGACGAGAAGGCGCTCCCAGTTGTCGGCGGTCCAGACGCGTTGCCAGTTCATGGGCCTACTCGCTGGTCAGCGCCGGTCGCACGTCGCGACGGGCATGCACGTGGCGGGAGAGTGATCGCTCGAGCAGCTTGCCGAGGGCTGCCGTGGCGAGGCACAGGACGAGATAGATGACGGTCACGACCGCCAGCGCCTCTACGCCGCGGAAGAAGAAGATGTCGATGTGCTTGTACTGATAGGTCATCTCCGTCACGCCGATGGCCATGGCGAGGGACGTGTTCTTGATGAGCGACACCGTCTCGTTGACGAGGGGCGGGGCCGTGATGCGGGCGGCTTGCGGCAGGATCACCGCCCGCAGCGATTGCAGGAAGCCGAGCCCGAGCGCCCGTGCCGCCTCGACCTGGCCCTTCGGAATGGCGTTGAGCCCGGCCCGCACCACCTCTGCGACGAAGGCGCCGTGATAGATGGCGAGCGCGACGGCGGCTGCCGTGAACTCGTAACCGATGTCGCGAATCTGCCGGAACAGGCCATCGGGCAGGATGAAAGAGGCGGAGAAGTACCAGAAGAGGAGCTGCACGACCGGCGGCGTGTTGCGGGCGAACTCCACGTAAAGCCAGCACACCGGCTCGACGGCGCGCAGGGACATCCAGCGCAGGATGCCGAACACCAGGCCGATGGCGAGCGCGCCGAGCAGCGACCATGCCGCGAGGTGGAGCGTCACGACGAGGCCCTGCATGAGGAGCTGGAGCGGCTCGCCGGACAATGCGCTGAAGTCGAGTTTCATCGTCGTTCCGCTACGCGTTTCGAACAGGCGCGGAGCCGCTGCCGGCCGGAGCACCGCGGGGCGTCACGCCCGCGGCCTCCCGGGCCGGCCGGGCGCTCAGTCCCAGTACTCGATGGCGAAGTCGTTGAAGTCGGCGAGGCTCATCTTCAGCTTCGAGCCGGTGCCGAGCCACTTGTCGAAGGTCTTCTGCCAGGTGCCGTCCTTCCACTGGTCCTGCAGGAGGAAGTTGATCGTGTCGCGCGAGCGGGAGTCGTTCTCGCGCAGGCCGATGGCGTAATAGCCGCCGCTGTAGAAGCCGCCCTTGGTCAGGAGGACGTACTCGTCGGGCTTGGGAGCGCTGGCGCGCAGGCCCGCGAGCAGGATGTTGTCGGTCGCCACCGCGTCGACCGTACCGCGCTGCAGGGCGAAGAAGGCCTCGGGCCAGCCCTGGAACGCCTGCACTTTGGCCTTGGGGATGATCTTGGGCACCTTCTTCACCGCGCCCGAGCCCGCATCCACGCCGATCCGCTTACCGTCGAGGTCCTTGAGGGACTTGATGCCGCCGGCTTTCTTCACGAGCAGCGTCTGCGGCGTGTAGAGATAGGCCACCGAGAAATCGATGACCTTGTCGCGCGCCCGGTAATGGCTGAGCGTCGCCATGATCATGTCGATGCGCTTCTGCTGGAGGAGCTGCACCCGGTTCGACGCCTTGACCGGCACGAACTCGATCTTGACGCCGAGGCGGCGGGCGATATCGGTGGCGAGATCGATCTCGAAGCCGGCGTACTTGCCCTTCTCGTCGATGAAGCCGAGGTAGGGAGCGTCGTTCTTCACGCCGACACGGAGCACGCCCCGGGCCTTGACCTCGTCGACCATGGGCTTCTCGGCCTGGGCGCCGGCGCCTGTCGGCGCCGCCAGTGCAACGAGACCACACAACGTTGCGAGCAGGCCGGTGCGGATTGCGGATCTGCGCATGTTCAAGCTCCTTTCACTCAATGACCAAGTCTGAAACCAGGGCAGGACCACCGGCGCCTTCACCCTTCAATGCGCCAGGATCTTGCCGATGAACCGTCGTGTGCGCTCCTCTTTGGGCTGGGTGAAGAAGTCGGCGGGGGCGGCCTGCTCGACGATCACGCCTTCGTCGATGAAGGCGATGCGGTCGGCCACCTCGCGTGCGAAGCCCATCTCGTGCGTGACGACCACCATGGTCATGCCGTCGCGCGCCAGATCGCGCATCACGTCGAGGACCTCGTTGATCATCTCCGGATCGAGCGCC
>JAGRKR010000020.1 GCA_020442225.1 Hyphomicrobiaceae bacterium
AGCTCATCGAGTACAATGTCCGCTTCGGCGATCCCGAGTGCCAGGTGCTGATGATGCGGCTCAAGTCGGATCTGCTGCCGGCGCTGCTGGCGACGGCGGATGGCGTGCTCGACACCTTCGATCTGCGCTGGCACGACGATGTGGCCCTGACGGTCGTGCTCGCCTCGAAGGGCTATCCCGGCAGCTATGCGTCGGGCTCCGAGATCCGCGGGCTCGCGGCGGCTGCAGCCGTCGACGGCGTCGAGATTTTCCATGCCGGGACGACGCTGCGGGACGACAGAACAATCGCCACGGGCGGGCGCGTCCTCAACGTCGCCGCGCGCGGCGCGACCGTTGCCGAGGCGCGCGAGCGGGCCTATGCCGCCATCGCCAGGATCGACTGGCCCGAAGGTCACTGGCGCAACGATATCGGCTGGCGGGCATTGGCCCGCGAAGAAAATTCGAAAGACACGACGTGAGCGAGGGAGGTTGACGGTTCATGCTGCCAGAGCTGTTTCCTGGGTTCGAGAGCCGCCGGATCGAGACTGACGGCGCCAGCATCCACGTGCGCGTCGGCGGACGCGGACCGGCGGTTGTCTGCCTCCACGGCTATCCGCAGACGCACGCCTGCTGGCACAAGGTGGCAGGCGCGCTGGCCGAGCGCTTTACGGTCGTGCTGCCCGACCTGCGCGGCTACGGCGACAGCACCGGTCCGAAGAGTTGCGACAAGCATCTGGCCTACTCCAAACGCGCGATGGCCGCCGACGTCGTGGCGGTGATGCGGGCGCTCGGGCACGAGCGCTTCCAGGTGGTCGGGCACGACCGCGGCGCGCGCGTCGGCTATCGCCTCGTGCTCGATCATCCCGATCGGGTCGAGCGCTTCGTCTCCCTCGACGTGGTGCCGACCTACGACGCCTGGGCCGACATCTCCCGCGAGAACGCCATCGGGCGCTTCCACTGGTCGTTCCTGGCGCGGCCGGCGCCGTTCCCGGAGACGATGATCGGGCGCGATCCCGTATTCTTCATGGAGTACCTGTTCGCGCAGTGGTGCGGCACGCGCGATCTCTCGCCCTTCGCCGAGGGGGCCATGGCCCATTACCGCCAATCCTATTCAAAGCCCGAGGTCATCCACGCCTGCTGCGAGGACTATCGCGCCGGGGCGGGGATCGATGTCGAGCTCGACGCGGCCGATCTCGGGGCGGGGCGCAAGATCGCCTGCCCGACGCTTGTGCTCTGGGGGGGCTCGCGGGCGCATGGCGTCGTGCACAAGCCCATCGAGACGTGGCGGCGCTGGTGCACGAACGTTATCGGCGAACCCGTCGAGTGTGGCCATTTCCTGCCGGAGGAGGCGCCGGCGGAGACCCTTGCGCGGCTCTTGCCCTTCCTGTCGGGAAAAGCCTGACGGGCGGGCAGGCGGGCCGTCGGGAGCACCCTTGGCCGGCGCGATCGGGCGTCCTACATTGGGTTGGTCATGCGAGCAGCACCGCCATCTGAAAGCTTCGAGGCTCCCGCAGGCCGGGACGACGGCGTCGCTGTTGCGCTCGGCGGCGGCGCCGCGCGCGGGCTTGCCCACATCCTGATGATCGAGGCGCTCGACGAGCTCGGCGTGCGTCCACGGATCGTCGCGGGGACGTCCATGGGCGCCATTGTCGGCGCCTGTTATGCCGGCGGCCTCAGCGGCCGCGAGATCCGCGAGCACGCCGAGGGGTGGCTGGCCAAGCCCACTGATTTCGTGCGGCGGATCGCCGGCAAGTGGCCGGGCTCGGTGCTGAGCCTGTGGAACCCCATGACGCCCTCGATGTTCAACGGCGAGACGCTGTTCGAGATCGTTCTGCCCGAGCGCCTGCCGCGCACCTTCGAGGCGCTGCCCATTCCGTTTCTCGCCGTCGCCGCGGATTTCTACGCCCAGGAGCAGGTGATCCTCGATAAGGGCGCCCTCATCCCGGCGGTCGCCGCCAGCGCCTCGCTGCCCGCCCTTCTGAAGCCGGTCCGGCTCGGCGAACGCCTGCTCATCGACGGCGGTTTCGTCAATCCGACGCCGTTCGACCTGGTGATGGACAAGGCGGCGATTACGGTCGCGGTCGATGTGACGGGCACGAATTCGCGCCGGCCCGATACCGGCATGCCGTCCTCGGTCGAGGCGTGGATCGGTGCCGCGCAGATCACGCTGCATTCGATCACCCGCGAGAAGCTCAAATCGATCGCGCCGGACATCCTCATCCGGCCCAACGTCGGCGCGTTCGGCGCGCTCGAGTTCTTCAAGATGCCGGAGATCCTCGAGGCGGCCATGCCGGCCAAAGAGGAGCTGAAGCGCCGGTTGGGCGAGCAGCTTGAAAAGCTGGCGCGCTCGCCCCGGGCCGCCCATGGACACTAAGCCGCCGCCGTCGGAAGCTCAGCGCCGTGCCTTCATTCTGGCGAACACGAAGCGTCTGACGCCACCGCTGGTTCCCGAGCTGTCGCTGCATCTGGCCGAGGAGAGCCTGCCGATCTGGCGCAAGACCGAGGAGGAACTCGGCGAGGCCGGGCTGCCGCCGCCGTACTGGGCCTTCGCGTGGGCCGGTGGCCAGGCTCTGGCGCGCTATCTTCTCGATAATCCAGCGAGCGTGGCAGGTCGTCGCGTCATCGATCTCGGCACGGGATCGGGTCTCACCGCGATTGCCGCCGCGAAGGCGGGTGCCGCCAGCGTCCTCGCCAGCGATATCGACGCCTACGCCCTCACCGCCGTGCGTCTCAACGCCTCGGCGAATGGCGTCACGGTCGATGTCGAGCCCGGCGATCTGCTCACGGGCCCGCCTCCGCCATGCGACGTGCTGCTCGTCGGCGACCTCTTTTACGAGCGCCCGCTCGCGGAGCGTGTGCTCGTCGCCCTGCGCGACGGTCTCGCACGCGGGACGGTCGCCTATGCGGGCGATCCCGGCCGCAGCTATTTTCCCGACCGGCACTTTGCGCGCGTGGCCGAGTACAGCGTACCCGTGTCCCGCGAGCTCGAGGACGCCGAGATCAAGCGCACCGCGGTCTGGTGCTTCACCGGCTGAGCGGCGCCACGTGCGGCCCGGCTCGCGCCACCGCGGATCCCGCACCGCCGTCGATGCACTCTTGCCGAAATGCCGCGATAATCTGCTACTCTCAGTGGAGGAGAGCGACAGGGGACCGGCAATGAATTTCGCAGGCATCAGTTATCTGGCCGTGGCGCTTGCCGCGGCCGCGAGCTTCATGTTCGGCGGCGTATGGTACGGGCTGCTCGGCAAGCAATGGATGGCCGCGGTCGGACTGACGGAGGATCAGGTCAAGGCCCGCAGCTCCTCCGGGAGCATGCTGTGGGTGTTCTCGCTGACGATCGTCGCGCAGTTCGTCATGGCCTTCGTGCTCGCGGGCTTGATCGGCCATCTCGGCAAGGGCTTCGTAACGCTGCGCAACGGCATGATCTCCGGCGCCTTCGTCTGGCTCGGCTTCGTCGTCACGACGCTTCTGGTCAATCATTCGTTCCAGGGGACGCGGCCATCCCTCACGGCGATCGACGCCGGCCATTGGCTCGGCGTGCTGTTGATCCAGGGCGCGATCATCGGCCTGATCGGCATCAATTAGCCTGCGCTCGGAATCCGAGATCGGCGAGGTGTCTCATGATGCAGCTCAGCATCGTCTCGGTCCCGGTGTCCAACCAGGACGTGGCGAAGGCCTTCTATCGTGATGTCGTCGGGTTCAAGGTGCATCGCGAGGAGGAGATGGGACCCGCCACGCGCTGGCTGCACATGGTGCCGCCGTCTGGCTACGCGGGCATTGCCTTGGTGACGTGGTTCGAGTCGATGCCGGCCGGCTCCGCGCAAGGGCTGATGCTCGAGACCATCGATATCGAGCTGGCCCACGAGCGGCTGGTGCAGCGCGGGCTCGAGATCACCGACATCCAGGAGGCGAAATGGGGACGCTTCGCCACATTCTTCGATCCGGATGGGAACGGCTGGGTGCTGACGCAGGTGCACAGGCTGGAGCCGCGATGAAGCCTGGCCGCCAGCTCTGCCGTGTCGAGGAACTGGCCGAAACCGGGGCCAGGGGCGTCGACCTCGAGGATTCCGAGGGGCGTCTCCTTCCCCTGGTGATCGTGCGGGGCGATGACGGCCTGCGCTGCTATGTCAACGTCTGTCCGCACCAGGGCACGCCGCTCGAGACCTTTCCGGATCGCTTCCTCGACCAGCATGGCAGGCATCTCGTCTGCTCGACCCATGGCGCACGCTTCCGCGTGAGCGACGGCGTTTGCGTCGTCGGGCCCTGCAAGGGCGCGCGCCTGATCGCCTTTCCCGTACGCTGCGAGGGCGGATCGGTGGTCTCGGCATGACGGTTGCGGTGCGGCCGCTCACTATTCGACCAACGGCATGGTTGCCGTCGTGACGGCGGAAATTCATAATTCGCTGAACGGCCGTACCCCTGGAGGAACCGACGAATGTCCGAACACCACGTTTACGATGTGCCGAGCGAATGGGCAGCACGTGCCTTCGTGGACGAGCGCCAGTACGAGGCGCTCTACAAGCAGTCGATCGACGATCCCGACACGTTTTGGGGTGAGCACGGCAAGATCGTCGACTGGATGAAGCCCTTCACCAAGGTCAAGCACACCTCCTACGACCCGCACAATGTCTCGATCAAGTGGTACGAGGACGGCACGCTCAACGTTTGCGCCAACTGCGTGGATCGCCATGTGGAGACGCGCGGCGACCAGGTGGCGATCATCTGGGAGGGCGACGACCCGACCCATGACGAGAAGATCACCTATCGCCAGCTTCTCGAGCGAGTCTCCAAGTTCGCCAACGTCCTCAAGGCTCAGGGTGTGCGCAAGGGCGACCGGGTCACGATCTATCTGCCGATGATCCCCGAGGCGGCCTACGCCATGCTGGCCTGCGCGCG
>JAGRKR010000173.1 GCA_020442225.1 Hyphomicrobiaceae bacterium
CCAACGCCATCGACGTCATCGTGCGCGGCGTCAAGTCGGGCCTGCCTCTCAACGAGTGCCTTGCGATCATCTCGCGCGAGGCGGTCGATCCGATCGCTGGCGAGTTCAAGGACCTTGTCGAACAGCAGCGTGTCGGCATTCCGCTGATCGAGGCGTTCGACCGCATGATTGCCCGCATGCCGCTGGCGGAGGTGAAGTTCTTCGCCATCGTCGTCGGCATTCAGCAGCAGGCTGGCGGCAACCTGTCCGAGGCGCTCGGCAACCTGTCCGGCGTGCTGCGCGATCGCAAGACACTGCAGATGAAGGTCGCCGCGCTGTCGGCCGAAGCCAAGGCCTCGGCCTACGTGCTCGGTGCGCTGCCGTTCATCGTCATGGGCATGGTGTACGTCACCACCCCGCAATACATCTCGATCCTGTGGACGACGAAGACCGGTCAATTCGTCCTGCTGGCCGCCTTGTTCTGGATGAGCTGTGGCGCCCTCATGATGAAGAAGATGATCAACTTCAAGTATTAGGCGAACCAGCGCCGGCTCGACCGGCGCTGGTCCAATTCAAGCAGAGGCTGCGCCACGATGGTTGATTTCGTCGAAGCGATCATGAAGCCGCAAGTGCTGGTGATGCTGCTGGCCGGCGTCGCAGCGCTGGCGACCGTGCTCACCATCGCCATCCCGATGCTCGCGCGCGATCGTCTTTCCTCGCGCATGCGGGTCATGGCCACGGAGCGCGACAAGCTGCGCGCCAGCCGTCTGGCGGAGCTCAACCAGTCGAGCGACAAGGGCGGCAAGCTCCGCATGGCCCCGAAGGGGTTCATGCAGCAGATCGTCGACCAGCTCAATCTGCGCACCATGTTCGAGACGGAAGACTTGAAGAACAAGCTGAAGATGGCCGGCCTCAAGGGCCAGGGGCCTCTTTATGCCTTCATCTTCTTCCGCCTGGCGATGCCGATTCTGACGTTCGTGGCGGCCCTCGTCTATCTGTTCGCGCTGTCGAGCTACCCCTATCCGCCGATCGCCAAGTTCGGCTTCGCCATCGCCGCCGGCTATCTCGGCTACTACCTGCCGAACGTCTTCATCAGCAACATCATCTCCCGCCGCCAGCAGTCGATCAAGGACGCCTTCCCCGACGCCCTCGACATGATCCTGATCTGCGTGCAGGCCGGCATGTCCGTCGAGGCCTCCTTCGCCAAGGTCTCGAAGGAAATCGGATCGCAATCCCTTGAGCTCGCCGAGGAGTTGACGCTCACCACGGCTGAGCTCTCCTATCTCCAGGATCGCCGCCAGGCCTTCGAGAACCTGTCCAAGCGCACGGGGCTGCCGGGCATCAAGGCGGTCATGACGGCGCTCATCCAGGCCGAGCGCTACGGTACGCCCGTTGGTCAGGCGCTGCGCGTCATGGCCAAGGAGAACCGCGACATGCGCATGTCCGAAGCCGAGAAGAAGGCCGCCTCGCTGCCGCCGAAGCTGACCGTGCCGATGATCGTCTTCAACATCCCCGTTCTGTTTGCGGTCATTCTGGGACCGGCCATCCTCCAGATCTTCAAGATGCCCTGATCCGCGGGGCCGCCGCGCCGGCCCGTGCCGCCGTCTTCGCTCCCCCACGCGCCCGCGCAGAGCCGGCGCGTGGGTTCTGCGCGTCCGTGCGGGGGAAACCGAGCAACGTCGCAAGCGGGCTCGCACATGACGGCGGAATGCGACATAATCCCCGGCGATCGAGCGGGACGGCTGCGCTAGCATGGTGGCGTCGCCGGTTTGACGGGAGAGAACACGTGATGAACGCATCTCGCTGGCGCGCGATTGATCGCGTCGCGCCACGCGAGCTCGGTCAGGCACGGCACCAGACACTCAATGCGGTGCAGTGGCTGGCACGGGTCATGATGAGTTGCGCGCTGCCCCCTCCTGCGCGAGGCGGGCGACCTCTGCAATGGATCGACGACAGGCGCGCCCTGACGACGCCCGATCTCCTGCCCGGCATCACGCTGGAGCTGCTGATCCCCTCCCTCAGTCTCGAGTTCAAGGACCGGATCGATCGTACCAGCGAGCGCGTCGAGCTCGATCGGCGCACGCCCGAGCAGATCGACACCTGGGTGCTGATCGAGATGTCTCATCGCGGACTCGACGCCACGAGCTATGGCGCGCCGCTGCCGTGGCAGATCGCACAGCCGATGACCGGCGACGATGTCGAGTTCGCGGCGCGGGCCATTCAAGGTGAGCTCACCACGCTCGCCAACTGGCTATCGAACGCCGAGGCCCTGTTGCAGGAGATCGCCTCGGACTGGCTGGCGGCCGGCTTCCCTGCCACGCCCGTCGGCTGCTGGCCGCAAGGACTGCTCATGGCGACCTTGCTGACGGTCACCACCGCGGACCGCCGTCCTTCGCCCACCTTGTCCGTCGGCCTCTCCCCCGGCAACGAGTATTACAACGAGCCGTTCTTCTACGTGGTGCCGTCCGAGCGGCCGCGCTTCGGCACGCCGCCGTCGCTCGGCTCCATCGGGCACTGGAACGAGCGCGGCTTCACCGGCGCCGTGCTCACCGCCTCCAGCGTCATCGAGACCAAGTCCCGCTACGACGAAGTGCTGGCCTTCCTGATGACGTCGATCGCGCAGTGCAGAGAGGCGCTCTCGTAGATGTCGGAACCTTCGGGATCTCCGCCGCCCGCCCACAGTCCATCGCGCGGGGCCGGAGCATGATCGCGGCGACGTTCAGCGCATCGGGACTTCTGGCCGTCATCGGCCTGGGCCTGCTGGCCGGCACCTTGATCGGCTGCATCGGCATCGGCGGTGTCGTTCTCGTGCCTGCCCTCGCCTATCTCGGCGGCGTCCCCTTCCCGGTCGCCATCGCCGCGGCGATGATGGGCTACATGCTCACCGGGCTGGTCGGCACCATCGTCTATGCCCGCAACGCCTCCATCCGCTGGCCCATGGCGCTCTACCTCATGGGCGGCGCCATGCCGGCGGCCCTGCTGGGGGCCTGGACGAGCAACCGCGCCCCGACAGCGTTACTCGAGACGGCGATCGCCCTGCTCACCCTGAGCTCCGGGGCTCACGCCGTCTGGAGCCGCGGCAGCAGCGACGCCGGCGACCGCAGCCTGTCGCCGCTGCCCTTGTCGTTGATCGGCGCCGGCACCGGGTTCGCCTCGGCACTGACGGGCACCGGCGGTCCTCTGGTTCTCGTGCCTACGCTGCTCTGGCTCCGGCTGCCGGTGCTGACCGCGATCGGCCTTGCCCAAGCCATCCAGTTGCCGATCGCCACGCTGGCGACGATCGGCAATTTCCGCTACGGCGCCCCCGACATCCGGCTCGGCGCGGCGCTTGCCATCGGCCTCGCGGCCGGCGCACTGATTGGCGCCCGGATCGCGCACGTCGTGCCGCGCCAGGTCCTGCGCACGATCGTCGCAATCGTGCTGATCGCGGTCGGTTTCATGATGATCGCCAAGGTCGCACATCGCATCTTGCCCTGACGTTCACGCGATTGTATCTGGCTGCGCTGGCCGGGTCGCCGCATCGTGGCCACCATCTGTCAGAGGCGCAGCGTTGCAGATCGGAAAGGACCCTCGTTCTTGGCCAATATCGTCATTACCGGCGCAAGCGCGGGGCTGGGCAAGGCCCTGGCGCTCGGCTACGCCGCGCCCGACAACGCGCTCTGCCTGATCGCCAGGCGCCGTGAGGGTCTCGAGGCCGTGGCCGAGGATTGCCGAGCGCGCGGCGCCACCGTCGTCATCGCACCGCTCGACGTTACCGAGCGTCCCGCCGTCGATCGCGCCCTGGACGCCTTCGAAGCTCACCACCCACTCGACCTGGTCATCGCCAACGCCGGCGCCTTCACCGGTCATGGTCCCGACGGCGCCATGGAAACCATGGATGACCTCACCTGGATGGTCCGCACGAACCTCGAAGGGGCGGCCTTTACGGTCAACGCCGCAGTGCGCCACATGCGCCCGCGCAAGCGCGGCCACGTGGTCATCACCTCGTCGCTCGCCGCCATGCAGCCGCTCGCCGACGCCCCCGCCTACAGCGCCAGCAAGGCCGGCATCGCCGCCTATGGCGAGGCGCTGCAGGAGTACCTCATCCCCGACAACATCACCGTCAGCCTCGTGCTGCCCGGTCATGTCAGGACGGCGCAGACAGACGTGCAGGTCGGCGCGCTGCACATGATCATCGACGCCGACGTCGCCGCTGCGGTCATCCGGCGCGGCATCGAGCGCCGCCGCGCCAAGATCACCTTCCCGCTGCCGCTGGTCATGCTGATCAAGGCCGGCCGCATGCTGCCCTGGCGCCTGCGCGCGGCGCTCGGCAAGGACTTCCGCTTCCACGTCCGCAAGACCGGACACGAGAGCTGAGCGGCACCTCGGGCGTTGGTCGTCTTCGAGTTGCTGTGCCATATTGTGACAGTTTGACGCAAGATTAAGGCAGCCGGCCTTTGCGATACGCAGAGCAACTCATCGACAGTGGCGGTGACTTGGCAGAGTGGAAGCTCGCGCTCCCGATGGGGCGGAGCCGACGATTTGTTAACCGGTCCAGAGTAGCAACAATTGTCTGAACGCATCGTGGGGCAGATACTCTGTCGCGACGATGCCCGCCTCGAGTGAGCGTTTGCGCGTCACATCCGAACCGTCGTCTGGCTGTCCCGAACGGCCAGCGACAAGAGTTGCCTATGCCTTTTCAAGGGGATAGTCGCTGCCGACCGCGACGGGACGCCCGCCAATGGCGTCGAGCGCAGCGGGGACGACGACTTCAGCGAGTGGGGTATCGACGATCTTGAAGGACGCAGCGTATTCCGCTGGCCCGGCCCGGGAGCAGCGGCCGAGACAACGCGGGCCTTGCCGACCGCAGACTGCGGTTTGTCTGGTCATCGCCCGGGAAATACGGCGTCCCGACCCGCGAATTGGTTATCAGAATGTGACGAGCGACACCTTCTGAACGATGTAGACTTGAAAATGACTGTTGCGGCGAGCACCTGAGCCGCTGTAGGCGATCAAAGCTGGATGCGGTGGGGGGTAGCGGAGATGTCCGCTCGATCCGGCCGCAGGACCCCGAAAGGACAAGTCAATGGCCGGGCGGTATAACGTTCAAGTATTGCGCTTTCTGGTCAAGGATGCGGTTGTCTCATTCATCGATAAGCTGCGCCCATCCAAGAAGTTGCCCCAACTCGGCCTCGTGTCGAGCGAGTGGAAGCCGCGAGCGGCCGCCAAATTCTCGGACCTGTCGCTGCACAAGTCGGTTCGCAAGCATGCGCTGATCGGCGGCATGCTCGGCATCGAGAACCCCTTCTTCCGTGAGCACGGGTCCCGTATGGGCGCCAAGACGCTCATGGACGGCCAGGAGTACAGCAACTTCGCATCTTACGACTACCTGGGGCTCAATCAGCACCCGGCGGTCGGCGAGGCGGCCAAGGCGGCCATCGACCAGTACGGCACGTCCGTCTCCGCCAGCCGCATCGTCGCTGGCGAGCGCCCGCTGCACGTCGAGCTCGAGAAGGCCTTGGCCGAGTACCATGGCGTCGAGGACGCCATCGCCTTCGTCAGCGGCCACGCCACCAACGTGTCGACCATCAGCACGTTGATGGGCCAGGGCGATCTCATCGTCTACGACGAGTTCATGCACAACAGCGCCATCGTCGGTGCGCGGCTCTCCGGCGCCACGCTCAAGGCTTTCCGCCACAACGACATGGCCTCGCTCGAGAAGATCCTGCGTGAGAACCGCGCCAAGCACACCAACGCGCTCGTGGTCGTCGAGGGCGTCTACTCGATGGACGGCGACTTCCCCGACCTGCCCCGCCTGATCGAGCTCAAGGAGCATTACGGCGCTTGGCTGATGATCGACGAGGCTCACTCGATGGGCGTCCTCGGCAAGACCGGGCGCGGCATCGCCGAGCACTTCGACGTCGACCCCCGCAAGGTCGACATCTGGATGGGCACGCTGTCCAAGACACTCGGCGCCTGCGGCGGCTACATCGCCGGCGACAAGGCACTGGTCGAGGTCTTGAAGTTCAATGCTCCGGGCTTCGTCTACTCGGTCGGCCTTTCGCCCCCGGTGGCCGCGGCCTCCCTCAAGGCTCTGCAATTGCTGAAGGCCGAGCCCGAGCGCGTCCGGCGCATGCAGGAGAACGGTCTGCAGTTCCTGGCCGAGGCCAAGGCGGCAGGGCTCGACACCGGCACCAGCGAGGGCTTCGCGGTCGTTCCCGTGATCGTCGGTGATCCCGTGCGCGCCGTGAAGCTGACGACCCGGCTGATGGAGCGTGGCATCAACGCCATGCCGATCATCTTCCCGGCCGTGCCGATGAAAGCCTCGCGCGTGCGGTTCTTCATCACCTCGGAGCATACGCCTGCGCAGATCAGCGAGGCGGTCCGCATCACCAAGGAGGAACTCGACCTCCTGAAGGGCGTGACGGTCCGCGACGCCCACGGCAAGGGCGACTCGCAGGAGGCGATCGACGCCGTGCAGGTGCCGGCTCCCGGCCGCGTGGCCCACGTCGACCGGCCAAGCCAGGCCGAGACGGCGGAGCGCCCGCGCACGACCGCGGACAACGTTGTCGATTTCAACGCGAAGCGCTCGTCGGCCTGACGAGGCGCGGAAGATCGAGAGAATTGACGCGGCGCACGGGAGATCGTGCGCCGCGTTTGCGTTCGGGACGGCGCGAGCCGAGACGGCGCAACGTGACACAGGCGCAACGGACCACCCGAAACGGGCATGATCGCCCTTGTTTCACCGCCTCGCCCCACCCACAATCCTCCTATCGCAGACAATCTTGGAGGATATCATCATGCGCACGACACTCATGGGTCTGGCATTGGCCACCGCAGTCGCGCTCGTGCCCGCAACCGCCGAAGCCCGCTCGAAGAGCCGCTGCCCCTCGAATCCGGTCAAGGCCAGCCATGCCGTGTGGCCCAAGTACTCGCTGAAGAGCAACCACTGGGAGACGGGGCGCCATCCTTGCGGCCGCACGCTCACCTGCAAGGGTGGTCAGCGTGACCGCGGCATCCCTCGCAAGTGTCGCTGGAGATAGCCGCCACTCCGGCCGCGCGGTGACGGCTGCGGCGCCTGCGCGTCACGCCTCGACATAGCCGTCGAGGCGATCCCGCTCGGCGGCGTCGGGCGCGCGCGCTCCCGGCTCGCCGAAGCCGCCGCCGCCCGGCGTCCTCAGCAGGATCTTCTGGCCCGGCTTGAGCACGTGGTTGATGCGATAGTCGACAGGTTGGCCGTCGATCAGCACCGCGCCCTTGCCGCCGGCGCCGCCGCCCTCCGCGCCCGGGGCAGGAAAGCGGCAGCGCTCCGCCATGAAAATGATGCCGACGGGCGTCTGCGACTGCACCTCGAATACGACCTCCTGACCGAGACCGCCGCGATGGCGGCCCGCACCGCCGCTGCCGGGCACGAGACGCTTGTGATGGACCAGCAGGGGGGCGTTGCGCTCGACGAGTTCGACGGGAACGTTGGAGATGTTGCTCGGCCAGGAATAGGCGCTCTGGCCATCGCCGGCGCTCGTGGCGCCCATGCCGCCATTGAAGAACAGGACGTTCGCGTACGTACGCCCGTCCGGCCGCACACCCGTCTGGATCATGCTCCAGAGCGGCGAGCCCGTGGCGGCCATGGCGCGCTCGGGCAGGATCGGCGCCAGGGCGCCCAGCACCGCCACGGGCAGGTAATGCCCGGTGGCCATGCGCCCGCCGACGGAGGCGGGGAAGCGCGGATTGACGATGCTGCCCTCGGGGGCCACGAGGTGCACGCAGCGGAAGATGCCCTCGTTGTTCGGCAGGTTCGGCAGCAGCGCGCACTTGATAGCATAGGACGTCATGGCGAAGGTGTAGGTGATCGGGCAATTGATGGCCCGGTCGACCTGCGCCGAGGTGCCGGTGTAGTCGACCTCGATCTCGTCCCCCCTGACACGCACGGCGACCTTGTAGTCGAACGGCTCGCCGAGCCCGTCGGTCTGGAAGCCGTAGCGGTATTCGCCGTCGGGAAGGGCGGCGATGGCCGAGCGCATCGCACGCTCGCAGCGGCCATGGATCTCGTCGGCGAAGCCCTCGAGATCCTCGAGGCCGTACTCGCCCATGAGATCGCCGATGCGCCGCTCCATGAGCTGCAAGCCCGTCACCTGCGCCCACAGATCGCCCTCCGTCTGATCGGGCGTACGCACGGCTGCGCGCAGGAGCTTGAAGAGGGTGCGGTCCGGCTCGCCTTCGGAGAGGAACTTCATCGCCGGAATGTGAAAGCCTTCCTCGAAGATCTCCCGCGGCTCGACCGAGCGGACCTTGCCGCCGATGTCGGGCACGTGCGCCGTGGACGCCGCGAAGCCGATGAGCTTGCCATTGCGGAAGAGCGGTCTGGCCAGCGTCACGTCGTTGAGGTGGCCGGTGGCGACCCACGGGTTGTTGGTGACGAGGACATCGCCCGGCCGCATGTTCTCAGGGCCGATCTCCTTGAGGAAGTGCTTCACCGTGACCGGCAGCGTTCCGATGAAGGAAGGCACGCTTTCCGTGTTCTGCACGAGAGACTGGCCGCGCGCGTCGGTGAGGACGCAGGCGAAGTCGTTCGACTCGTTGACGAGCGTCGAGAACGAGGTGCGCCTCAAGGCCTTCGCGGCCTCGTCGACGGCGGAGATCATACGCGTCCACAGTACCTCGAGCGTCACGGCGTCGAAGCGGGCGCTCGCCTTGGGTTCGGGCGTCTTCATGGGGCCAGCCTTTCTCAGCCGATCGTGACGATGATGTTGCCGCTCGGGGCGACCTCGAAGCTTCCACCGGGGCCGACGACCAGGGTGGATTCCCGCTCCTCGATGACAGCGGGCCCATCGAAGCGCATGCCCGGGGCCAGCGCATAGCGGTCGTAGACCTTCGTCGCCCTGGGCTCGCCGATCTCGGGGAAGTAGGCGAGCCGCTCTCCTTTCACCGGCGTCGGGGCAGCCGCCCCACCGGCGACGCCGAGAGCGAGCTGGCTCCCGGGCACCTCGGCGGTCGCACTGATCCGGATATTGATGATCTCGACCTGCTGCGACGGCGGCGTCCGCGTGAAGGCATCGACGTAGCTGGTCTCGAAGGCCGCGATCAACGTCTCTCGCGAGGCCGCGGTATAGGGGCCTGGAGGCAGCGGCACCACCAGCTCGAAGGCCTGCCCAACGTAGCGGATATCAGCGAGGCGCTCGATCTTCGCCGCATCGCCTGGCAGCCCGGTATCCGTGATGACGCGCCGGGCCTCCGCCTCGAGCCGGGCGAACGCCGCCTCGAAGCCCGACCAGTCGAGGGCGTCGAGCTCGCAGGCCACCGTCGCCACGCGGTCAACCCGCGCCGGGGCGATCAGCAGCCCGAGCGCCGACGCCACACCCGCCGCCTTCGGGCAGATGATGCGCTTGAGACCGAGCTTCCTGGCGACGTAGTAGGCGTGCACCGGGCCAGCGCCGCCGGTCGCCAGCAGGCTGTAATGACGCGGGTCCTTGCCATGCTCGGCGATGTGCACGCGAGCGGCGTTGGCCATGTTCTCGTTGACGACGTCGTGAATGCCCCAGGCGAGCGCCATCATCGACAGGCCCGTGCGCTCGCACAGCGGCGCCATGGCCCGGCGCATCGCCGCGAGGTCGATGGCCATCGTGCCGCCAGCGAAATAGTCGGCGTCGAGATAGCCGAGCAGGAAGTCTGCGTCTGTCACCGTCGGCTGCGTGCCACCACGGCCGTAGGCGGCCGGCCCCGGCTCGGAGCCGGCGCTCTGCGGCCCCACCTTGAGCAGGCCGATCTCGTCCACCGAGGCGATGGAGCCACCGCCGGCGCCGATCTCGATCAGCTCGATGGTCGAGATGCGGACCGGCAGCCCGCTGCCCTCGATGAACCGCTTCTGGCGCGCCGCCTCGAAGGAGTAGGCGACCTTCGGCTTGCCGTCGTCGACGACGCTGAGCTTGGCCGTGGTGCCGCCCATGTCGAAGGCGAGCACATTGCGCCCGCCGTCCTGACCACCGAAGTAGGCCGCCGCCAGGGCGCCGGCAGCGGGGCCCGACTCCAGCAACTGCACGGGCGAACGCTTGGCCTCGCCGACGTTGGTGAGCCCACCGTTCGAGAGCATGAGCAGGAAGGGGGCAGCGATGCCGCGCGAGGCGATCTCGCGGGCGATGGCGTCCAGATAGCGGCCGGCCAGCGGCTTGATGTAGGCGTTGCAGGCCGTCGTCGATGCCCGCTCGTACTCGCGGATCTCGGGTGCGACGGCGTAGGACGCGCTGATCGAGAGGCCCGGATGGCGTTCCGCGATGCGCTGCTCGGCGGCCTGTTCGTGGGCGGGGTTCATGTACGAGTGCAGGAAAACGATGGCGAGCGAACCGATGCCCTTCGCCACGAGCCCGTCGATTGCCGCGTCGAGGCTCGCCACGTCGAGTGGCGTGCGCACCTGCCCGTCGACGAGCATGCGTTCGCGGACCTCGGCACGCAGGCTCCGTGGCACCAGTGGCTCTGGCCGCACGATATGAATGTCGTAGAGCTCGTACTTGCGCTCGCGGCCGATCTCGAGCGTGTCGCGAAACCCCTCGGTGGTGAGCAGCCCCGTCAGTGCCCCCTTGCGCTCGATCAGCGCGTTCGTGAAGAGCGTCGTGGCATGCACCACCCGGCCGAACTCCGCCACGCTCCCGCCGCCCTCGCGGATCAGGGCATCGATGCCCGTCATCACGCCGACAGACGGGTCGCCGTGGGTGGTCAGCTCCTTCCGGCTCGCCTGACGGCCGGTCCTGGTGTCATAGAGCACGATATCGGTGAACGTGCCGCCGATGTCGATCCCGAGTGCGTAGCGTGTCACGTGCGCATGTCTCCCATCGCGCGGGGCAAAGGTCGTCGGGCTGCCCGTCCGGCGGTCGTTTCGATCCCACGAGAGCGGGCGCTCGCCCCATCAGAGCACAGCGTGCGCCCGCTTCAAGGGGCGATACTGTCGCCGGCAGCCATCATGGTCCGACGGTCGAGATGTTGCCGTCCGCGGAGATGCAGATCGTCTGGAAGTGCAGTGGCACCACCACCTTGCTCGCCGGCGAAGCCGCATTGACCTCGGAGATGAAGGCCTTGGTCTGTGCCAGCGCCTTGTCCTGGGAGGCGCCGAACGGCAGCCCCTGGTCGTCCCAGTGCGTGGCGATGACGATCGGCGGGTTGCCGAGGCAGCGCATGAGGCGGGCGGTGTAGTCGTGGATCTCCAGTCGCGGCGGCGCCGAGGCCACCAGCACGATGTCGGGCCTCAGGCCGTCGACCTCGCGCTCGATGTAGTTCATCGAGCCGAACAGCAGGATCTCGCGGCCGGCGAAGCGCAGGAGATAGGCGAGCGTGCCGCCTTCGACGTAATCGTCGAGGGACAGCGGATCGGGCTTGGCCGGCACCGTGCCGAAGTCGCGATAGAGCTTGCAGGACAGCGCCGAGTGCAGGCTCGGGACGATCTTGAGGGAGAAATTCTCGAAGGCGTAATCCTCGCCCCCCTTGACGGCGAGCGTCTGATCCTCGTGCACGCCGCCGTTGACGGCGATATTGCAGGTGCTTTCGGTGCCGATCACGACAGCACCGGTCTTCTTGGCGATGTAGGGCACGTCCATCGCATGGTTGAAGTGCGAATGGGACAGCATGACGTAGTCGGCCTTGGGAACATGCCGGTCGACGGTGGCCGTATCGATCGGCGGCACATCCTGCATCATCACCCACGGGCGTTGATCGTCGGCGACAGGCGTCGCCTCGTGCGGCCCGTAGCGGCGCCCCTTGAAGCGGATGCGTGACAGGTAGGGATCCAGCAGGAACACCATCTTCCCGTCGGTGATCGACCAGCCCGCCGCACCGAAATGCGTCAGACGCAAGTCGTGCCTGTTGGCACTCGCGCTGGATTCTTTTCCCACTGCCATTCCCGTCTCCCTCACTGCATCCCGGCGAACCAAGAGCATCGATCGAAAGCGGGCCTCGTTTCAAGCCCCAATGCGCAGCCCGGCGGCGGGTGGTCGCACCGGCCCGATCGTGCTCCCGCGCCTTCCTGACGCTCTCCCGCGCTTGACCTTGCCGCACAGACCTGCCAACTTTGTCTGACTGACCAGACTTTTAATGTCCGGATCGAGATGCGAAAGACAGGCGCGAGCATGGGCGGCAGGACGGGCGGGCATCGCTTCCTCGACCCGTTTCCCAAGTACCTGCAGATCCGCGAGATCCTGCTGCGCCGGCTCGAGACCGGCGCCAAGGTCGGTGACCAGCTTCCGACCGAAGCGACACTGTGCGACGAGTTCGGCGTCAGCCGCGAGACCATCCGCGAGGCGTTGAGCGGACTCGAACAGCTCGGCTACATCAACCGCACGCGCGGACAAGGCACGTTCGTCGCGAAGCTCCCCGCGAAGCGTACCGAGCGCCGGCTCACCGGCATGTCCGAGGACTATTCCCGCTTCGGCCTCGACACGCGCGCCCAGGTGCTGGAGCACGCACCGGTCGTGCCACCGGCCGCCGTTGCCGACGTGACCCGGCTCCCGCCCGGCGAAATGGTCTATCGCATCCTTCGCGTGCGCCATTTCGAGGGCGAGCCCCTGGCCGTCTACGAGTCCTTCCTCCCGCTCGATGTCGGCGTGCAGATCAGCCGTCTCGACCTGCGCAACACCTCGATCGTGAACGAGCTGCGCGCCACGCTCGGACTGCGCATCTGGGAGGACCACCAGCAGATCGAGGCCGTGGCCGCCGATCCGCAGCATGCGCGGCTGCTCGGTGTCTCGCTCGGCACCCCGCTGCTCTTCGTCGTCCGCCATTTCCTCACGGCCGAGGATCGCACGATTGCGCTCTTCTGGTCGCACTATCGGGCCGATCGCTACTTCTACACAGTCAAGCTCGCCCAGCGCGGGGAGGGCGAGGCGGCTTCCCACCACGCGACATCGGGCAGTGGGCGAAAAGCCGCCCGCGCCGGCGTACCGCTCCCTTCCAGCAAACCGGCGCCACGCGCCACACCACGCAAGGACCGGCGGCGCAGCCGTTCCTGAAAGCTCAATCGTGAGGCACGTAATGCGTCATGCGTGATCAGGCCACCCCGCCCGCCATCGACATCAAGGGTGCCGTGAAGCGCTTCGGCGCGCTCGAGGTGCTCAAGGGCGTCGATCTCGAGGTGCGCACCGGTGAGGTGGTCGTGCTGTGCGGACCGAGTGGCTCGGGCAAGAGCACGCTGCTCCGCTGCATCAACGGCCTCGAGACGCTCGATGGCGGCGAGATCCGCCTCGCGGGCAAGACGGCCGAGCGCCACGTCTCGAAGTTGAAACGCCTGAGCCCGAGCATCGGCATGGTCTTCCAGGCCTTCAACCTCTTTCCGCACCTGACCATCCGGCAGAACCTCGTCCTGGCTCCGATGATGGTGCGGAAGATCGAGCGAGACGTCGCCGTCGAGCGGGCCAAGCAGCTTCTGGCGCGCGTCGGCATCCCGGAGAAGCTCGACGCCTATCCCGACATGCTGTCCGGCGGACAGCAGCAGCGTGTTGCGATCGCACGCGCATTGTGCATGGAGCCGAGCGTCATGCTCTTCGACGAGCCGACCTCGGCGCTCGATCCGGA
>JAGRKR010000174.1:0-1149 GCA_020442225.1 Hyphomicrobiaceae bacterium
TCGGCATGCGCGCCGCCGTTGACGATATTCATCATCGGCACGGGCAGCACGTGAGCTGCCGCGCCGCCGAGGTAACGGTAAAGCGGCAGGCGGCTCGCCTCCGCAGCTGCCTTCGCCACGGCGAGCGAGACGCCGAGGATGGCATTGGCGCCGAGCCGGGCTTTGTTGGGCGTGCCGTCGAGGGCGATCAACGTCGCATCGATACGGCGCTGATCCTCGCCATCCATGCCCCTGAGCGCGTCCGAGATCTCGCCATCGACGGCCTTGACCGCCTTGCGCACCCCCTTGCCCAGATAGCGCTTGCCGCCGTCCCGCAGCTCGATGGCCTCGTGCGCGCCCGTCGATGCACCCGACGGGACGGCCGCGCGACCCAGACTGCCGTCCTCGAGGACGACCTCCACCTCGACCGTGGGGTTGCCACGGGAGTCGAGGATCTCCCGGCCGTAAACGTCGATGATCTGGGTCATGTCTGGCTCCGTGTCCTGCGGGCGTGTGCGATGGCCTTTTAGCCCTTTGCGCAGGCCGCTGAAAGGCTCATCATGCGGCCGTATCTACCGGGAGAGCCGCGGCCCGGCCATTGCTAACGCTCGCAGGTTCCCTCATGTCGCACCCCATCGACGCCGCATCCGATCGCACCTCCCGGCCCCGCCGTCCGTCCTGGTCGGGGCGGCGCAAGGGCGCGATCGCCTCGCTCGTCGTGCTCGTCCTGCTCCTGCTGCCGAACGTCGGGCCAATCCTGCGGCCGTACTACGCTCCATCGACGTCGATGGTCCCGACCCTCGTGGCCGGCCAGCACTTCATGGTGTCGCGTGTCGCCTACGGCTACAGCAGAAACACATTCGATCTCTTCGATCTGCCGATCTCCGGCCGCTGGCCCGACTGGCAACCGAGCCGCGGCGACGTCATCGTGTTCCGTGCGCCGTTCGATCACAAGATCCAATACGTCAAGCGGGTGGTGGGCCTGCCCGGTGATCGCGTCCAGCTCGTCGGCGGACGGCTCTCGATCAACGGCCGCCTTGTCCCGCGCACGCCCCTGCCACCCGCCAGCGACCCGCTCCAGCCCGCGCGCAAGGTCGCCAGCTATCGTGAGACGCTACCCGGCGGCGTTTCCTACACGATCCTTGAAATGGCCGGCGACACCGGGCCGCT
>JAGRKR010000174.1:1263-3330 GCA_020442225.1 Hyphomicrobiaceae bacterium
CGGCCGCATGATCGTCCGTTTCTGATCGGGTACTGTCAGCCATGACACCAGCCTCTGAGCCTGCGGCTCTCGTCCTCTTCTCCGGCGGCCAGGATTCGACCGTCTGCCTCGCCTGGGCACTGACGCGCTACGCCAAGGTGGAAACCATCGGCTTCGACTACGGCCAGCGTCACCGCGTCGAGCTGACGGCGCGCGAGCGCGTGCGCGACCGGCTCGGTGGGGCCTTTCCCGCCTGGCGCGCGCGGCTCGGGGCGGACCACGTGCTGGCGTTGCCGGCCCTCGGGCAGATCAGCGAAACCAGCCTCACGCGCGACACGGCCATCGCCTTCACCGACGGCGGGCTGCCGAGCACGTTCGTGCCGGGCCGCAATCTCCTGTTCTTCACCTATGCCGCCGCGCTCGGCTATCGCCGGGGCCTCGACACGCTGGTCGGGGGCATGTGCGAAACGGATTACTCCGGCTATCCCGACTGCCGCGACGCGACGCTCAAGTCTCTCGCGACGTCGCTCTCGCTCGGCATGGATCGCAGCGTGCACATCGAGACGCCGCTGATGTTCGTCGACAAGGCCGGGACCTGGGCTATGGCAGCGGCGCTTGGCGGCGACCCCCTGGTGCAGATCATCCTCGAGGACACCCACTCCTGCTATCTCGGCGACAGGAGCCACAGGCACGACTGGGGCTACGGCTGCGGCACCTGTCCGGCCTGCGAGCTGCGAGCGCGTGGCTGGCAGGCTTGGCGGTCCGCTCGTGAGGGGGGCGGACCCGTCGGCGGGACATAGAGAGGGCGGCGATTGCCGACAGGGTTTGCGAAGCTGCATTCGCACAAGCCCGGCGCCATCGCCGCGGCACCGGAGTCGGCCTGCCGCGCCACCCGCTTAACCGGGACTTGAGAGATCCGTGACAGGATGCTCCGCCGTCGCATCCGGCCATCGCCGACGCCCGGCCGGACACGCGTGGGACCGCGTCGTGGGAGTGAGATATGAGCCAGTTCGAGCAGCAATCCCCCGACCGTTCCCCGTCCTTCACCCTGGCGGTCGGCCTCGGGCTCGTCATCCTGAGCGAGGTGCTGCTCACCGCCTTCAATACCGTCTTCGTGCTTCCCTACGGGATCGGCCTCGCGGCCTTCGGCTACGCGGCCTTCCTCTCGTTTCTGGACGCGACGGACAGAAAGCCCCGCTGGGCCAACTCCAGGCTCGTGCTGTGGGCGGGCCTCGGGCTCGGAGCCATTTGCGGCCTGCGCTTCATCATGCTCATGCTGGCCTAGCCTTCCCCACGCCTGCGCATTGCCTGCTCCGCCCGGCTCGACCAGAATGGCCTCAGGCCCCCCGTGACCGAGGGCGCCGCTTTGCTCGACGGTGCGGAGCCCCCAAACGATGAACAATCGCCACGAGCTCGTCACAGCGGTCGAGCACGCCATCGCCGGAAACTGGACCGAGGCGCACGCCATCGTACAGCGCTACGAGGACGACAAGACGGCCTGCTGGATTCACGCCTGCCTGCACAAGATCGAAGGCGACGAGGCCAACAGCCGCTATTGGTACGGGCGCGCCGGACAATCCTACGAGGCGTACGCCGATGCGGCCGGCGAGCTTGCGACGATCAAGGCCGCTTTGACATATTGAGCGGGCGGAGACGTGGCCCGATGCGCCACGGCATCGGCCGCGCTCTCGCGGTGCCACCAACCCAGGAGTCCTCACGCGTGCCACAAAAAGGCGAAGCCCCGAAGCTCGGACAGCCGACGCCGCTACCGGCCTCGCCGGACGATGCATCCCTCGACCGCGTCGCCAACCCGCATGCCGATACGCTCTACGTCGCGCGCTTCACCGCGCCTGAGTTCACGGCTCTCTGCCCCGTCACGGGTCAGCCCGACTTCGCGCACATCGTCATCGACTACGTCCCCAACGCGTGGTTGGTCGAATCGAAGTCCCTGAAGCTCTACCTCGGCGCCTTCCGCAATCACGGAGCCTTCCACGAGGACTGCACTGTGGCCATCGGCAAGCGGCTGTGGGCCGTGCTGGCGCCGCATTACCTGCGCATCGGCGGCTACTGGTATCCGCGCGGCGGCAT
>JAGRKR010000175.1 GCA_020442225.1 Hyphomicrobiaceae bacterium
CGACGCCAAGAAGATGACCGAGGAGATCGTCAAGGCACTGGCGCATTGACCTTGCCGCCGGGTTGCTCTTTGCTGGGCGTGGGCGACAGGATGGGGTGAGTAGGACGCACCGGTCGTGTGCGTCGCGCGGACGGAGCCGATGCTCAAGACCAAAGCGCGCCGAGGTCTGGCCCTGGCGTTTGCCATTCCGCTCCTGGCCTACGGCGGCGCCGTCGGCACGGTCACGGTTCAGCAGCGCAGCATGCTCTTCAAGACCGCGGACAGCGGCCGCCTCGCCGCCGCCGCCGGCATGGCCATCCCCAACAGCCAGCGCCTCACTCTTCTCGCCAGCGACGGCATCGAGACCGCGGCCTGGTACGTGCCGCCGCAAGCGGGCAAGCCCGTGTTCCTGTTCCTGCACGGCCAGAGCGGGCGGCTGGTCATCCAGAAGGGGCGATGGCGGCGTCTGGCGGCAGCCGGCGTCGGCGTGCTCGCGGTCTCCTATCGTGGCTATCCCGGCTCGACCGGCGGCCCCAGGAGCGGCACGCCAAGCGAGATCGGCATCCACCGGGACGCACTCGCCGCCTACACCTGGCTGCGCGGCAGGCACCGCGCCGAGGACATCGTCATCCACGGGCACTCGCTCGGCACCGGCGTCGCGGTTCGCCTGGCCGCCGAGGTCACGGCCAGGGAGCGCATCCGGGCGGTGATCCTGGAAGCCCCGTTCACGGCCGCCGTCGACCTCGCGCGCGAGCGCATGGCGCTCGCACCGGTCGACCTGCTGATGTGGGATCAGTTCCGCTCGCGCGACCGGATTGCACGCATCAGGGCACCCGTCCTCATCGCGCATGGCGACCGCGACAGCATTATCCCCTACGCCCATGCCGAGCGGCTCTACGCCCTGGCCATCCAGCCCAAGATGCTCGTGCGCATGGCGGGCTCCGACCACAACACGCTGGTCCGCGACGGGCTCTACGAGCACGTTTGGCCCTTCATCGGGCTCACCCTGACCGCGCCTGCCGGGCCGCGCGCGGCGAACTGAGCGCCGACCGCGCCTCGCTCCTTGGCGTTCAGGTGGTTGATCTGCATTACGATTCAGGGTCTATAGCTCTGCTGAGCCGCTGCTCGCCCGTTTCGTCGGTGGTCCACACATGTCGCTCGCCCTCAAGATCGCCGGCGCTGTCGCCCTCCTCTACGCTCTCGTGCTCGTCGCAATGTACTTCAGCCAACGCAGTCTCATTTACCGCCCGGACCGGACACGCGTGCCACCGGCCGTCGCCGGCCTGATGACGGTCGAGGAACGCGTACTCAAGACGCCGGACGGCGAGCAACTTGTTGCCTGGCACGCCGCGGCCCGGCCCGGGCGTCCGACTCTGCTCTACTTCCATGGCAATGCCGGCAATCTCGCCAACCGGGCCTGGCGCGTCGCCACGTTCATGGGCGAGGGGCTCGGCGTGCTTATGCTGAGCTATCGCAGCTACAGCGGCTCCAGCGGCCGGCCGAGCGAAGCGGCGAACGTCGCCGACGCGGTCCTCGCCTACGACGCGCTGGTGAAGGATGGCCACGCGCCCGAGGACATCGTGCTCTACGGCGAATCGCTCGGCTCCGGCGTGGCGGTGCAGCTTGCCGCCCAGCGCAAGGTGGCGGGTGTCATTCTCGATGCCCCGTACACGTCCATGACCGACATGGCGGCGGAGCTCTATCCCTGGCTGTGGGTGCGTCCGTTCGTGCTGGACACCTACGACACGATGGCGCGCATTGCCGGCATTCGCGCGCCCCTGCTCGTGCTGCACGGCGAGCACGACATGATCGTGCCGGTGCACATGGGCCGGAAGGTCTTCGCAGCGGCCCGCGAACCCAAGCGCCTCGCCACCTACCCGCACGGCGGGCACGTCGACCTGTTCTCGCATGGGGCGCTGGACGACATTCGCGTCTTCATCGACGAGATCGCGCGCGCCCGATCCGCCAAACCGTAAAAGCCGCAGGCCACGCGGACCTACGGCGCAAAGACGACAGTGTGAAGCTGGACCGGTGGTTCGGCAGGACGCACCGTCGGGGCACCCTGCCTCAGGACTTATCGGGCCGCCGGCTTGACCGCAGCCTTGCCCGGGATCAGCCCCTCGCGCTGGGCGCGCTTGCGCGCCAGCTTGCGTGCACGGCGAACGGCCTCGGCCTTCTCGCGCGCCCGCCGCTCCGAGGGCTTCTCGTAGTAGTTCCGGAGCTTCATCTCACGGAAGATGCCTTCCCGCTGCATCTTCTTCTTGAGGGCCTTCAAGGCCTGATCGACGTTGTTGTCGCGAACGATAACCTGCACGCGTGCCTGTCCTTGGACGAAATTGAAAATTGATAAAGGAAACGCACATGGCACGCCCACCCGCCGCGGCGCGCGCCACTCTTCGTTTCCCGCCTGTGGGCAAGCTTCTAGCAGAAGCGAACCGGCCTGTCCACTCGCGTGCCGAACCGGGACGGCCTTTCGTCTCACGGCCCGATGGCCGCGCGGCTGGCCTGAAAAGCCCTCAATTGTCCGCCAACTCCGCCGCCGCGGCCTCGTAGGCCTCGCTCTCGGCCAGCCAGCGCTCCTCCGCCTCGCCCAGCGCCCGGGCCTGCTTGCCCCGCTCTTCGACCAGCCGCTTGGCGCGCTCGGGATCGCTCGAATAAAGGCTCGCATCGGCCAGCGACGCGTCGATTACGGCAATGGCAGCCGATATCCGCTCCATCTCCTTCTCCGCCTCGACGACCATGCGCTTCAGCGGAGCGAGACTGGTCCGCCGCTGAGCCGCGAGACGGCGGGCGTCCTTGGCGCTGACTCGCTCGGCGCCGGCGTCCTCGCTGCGCTCGCGCCGCGGCTCGGAGGAGAGGTCGCGCTCGGCGAGACACAGGGCGCGGTAGCTCTCCATGTCGCCGTCATAGGGCTCGACGGTGCCGCCCCGGACGATCCAGAGCCGGTCGGCCGATGCCTCGACCAGGTGGCGGTCGTGGCTGATGAGCACCACCGCCCCCTCGAACTCGGCCAGCGCGCGGATCAGAGCCTCGCGGCTGTCGACATCGAGGTGATTGGTCGGCTCGTCGAGGATCAGCAGGTTGGGCCCGCCGAACGTCGCGACCGCGAACAGGAGCCGCGCCTTCTCGCCGCCTGAGAGGTTCTGCGTTTCCGTATCCGCCTTCTCGAATCCGAAACCGATCTGCCCGAGGCGGGCGCGCCGCGCCGATTCCGACGCCTCCGGCATCAGCGAGCTGATGAGCCCGAATGGCGTCTGTCGCTCCGGCAGATCGTCCATCTGGTGCTGCGCGAAATAGCCGACGGTCATCTTGTCCGACGCCCGGCGGATGCCGCGCATGGGCGCCAGACGCCCCGCCAGCAGCTTGGCGAACGTGCTCTTGCCGTTGCCGTTCGAGCCGAGCAACGCGATGCGATCGTCAGCGTCGAGCCTGAGATCGAGGCCCGTCAGCACCGGCTTTTCCGGCTCGTAGCCGACGGCGGCCTGCTCGAAGCGCACCAGCGGGCTCGCCAGCACCTTGGCCGGGCTCGGGAAGCGGAACGGCACGACGCGCTCCTCGACCTGCTCGGCGATTGGTTGCAGGCGCGCCAACGCCTTGATGCGGCTCTGCGCCTGCCGCGCCTTGGTCGCCTTGGCCCGGAAGCGCTCGATGAAGGCCTCCATATGGCGCCGCTCGTCGTCCTGCTTGCGCTTGAGCTTGAGGTCGAGACGCTGGCGCTCGCGCCGCGCCTCCTCGAAGGCGTCGTAGCCGCCGGCGTAGAGCGTGAGCTTGCCACCGGAAAGATGCAGGATGCTGCCGACCGCCTTGTTGAGAAGATCGCGGTCGTGGCTGACCAGCAGCACCGTGCCCGGATAGCTCTTGAGATAGCTTTCAAGCCACAGCGTGCCCTCGAGATCGAGGTAGTTCGAGGGCTCGTCGAGCAGCAGGAGATCCGGCGCCGTGAACAGGATGGCGGCGAGCGCGACGCGCATGCGCCAACCGCCGGAGAACTCCGCGCACGGCCGCGCCTGCGCCGCGGGCGGGAAGCCGAGGCCCGACAGGATCTGGGCGGCGCGAGCCGGGGCGGCATGCGCATCGATGTCGTTCAAGCGGACGTGGACCTCGGCGATGCGGTGCGGATCGGTTGCGGTTTCGGCCTCGGCCAGCAGGCTGGCGCGCTCGACATCGGCCATAAGCACCCACTCGAGCAGCGTCTCGGGTCCGCCGGGGGCTTCCTGGGCCACCCAGCCGACGCGGGCGTTGCGCGGCATGCGGATGCTGCCGTCGTCGGGCGACAGTTCGCCGGCGATGAGACGCAGCAGCGTGGTCTTGCCG
>JAGRKR010000176.1 GCA_020442225.1 Hyphomicrobiaceae bacterium
AAGATCAACATGGACAAGCAGCTCAAGGAGTGCGGCGAGGCGCCGTTCTACACGCTCGGACCGCTCACCACCGACATCGCGCCCGGCTACGACCACATCACGAGCGGCATCGGTGCGGCGATGATCGGCTGGTTCGGCACCGCCATGCTCTGCTACGTGACGCCGAAGGAGCACCTGGGCCTGCCCAACCGCGACGACGTCAAGACGGGCGTCATCACCTACCGGCTCGCCGCCCACGCCGCCGATCTTGCCAAGGGCCACCCTGCGGCGCAGCTTCGCGACGACGCCTTGTCGAAGGCTCGTTTCGAGTTCCGCTGGGAGGACCAGTTCAACCTCGGTCTCGATCCGGATACCGCGCGCTCGATGCACGACGAGACGCTGCCGAAGGAGGCACACAAGGTCGCCCACTTCTGCTCGATGTGCGGCCCCAAGTTCTGCTCGATGAAGATCACTCAGGACGTGCGCGACTACGCGGCCAAGACCAACGCCGGCGTCAGCGCCATGGCCGAGGCCGAGAAGGGCATGGCCGAGATGAGCGCCAGGTTCCGCGAGATGGGCAACCAGGTCTACGTCGATGCCGGCAAGGCGGGCGCCGCCAGGACCGCCAGCGACGCCCCCGGTGAGGCCGGTTCCTCGCGCGAGGCCGTGAAGGCGAGCAACAAGGCGCTGGGGTAGGGGATCGTATCGGCGAGCGAGACGAGAGGCAGCGTCGGTCCGTCGGACGCCTGGCCGGGGCGAGGGCGCGGCTGCGCGCGTGCATCCATCTTTGCAGGGAGGCCGTGACAGTGAGCTCTGCCCGTCTCCTGCGGGCAACTGGCGGTATGCTTCGGCGCAAGATCATCCGAATTCGAATAGCTTACAGTTTCCTTACAGAATAGGATGGCTGACGGTTCCAATCAGGAGGATGGAATGGTCCAGCTCAAGTCTCTTGGAATTGCGCTGTTCGTTGTCGTTACGTCATTGCTCGCTGTTTCGATCCAGACCGTGGGCGCCGCGCCGGGCGCTCTGTCGCCTATGACCGTGCAGCCGGCGCCGGACCGCATCGTGCCGACGCCTGCGCAGCAACACTACCGCGATCCTCCGCACATCGCCGAGTGCAAGGGCCGCTGCAACATCCGCTACATGGACTGTATGCGCCACGTCGGCACGCAGTGGGGCCGCGATCAATGCCGACAGCAGCTTCTCGGCTGCACCAGAAGCTGTCGCTGACCGCCATGCGCTGGCGCGATCGCGCCGGACTCCCGAGGCATGGTCTCCCGACGGGCTGCACCGCTTGACGGCGCGGCCCGTCACGGACATGCCGGGGCGAACCTGCTAGACTTGCGCATGGCCCACACCCACGCGCATGAGCCCGGCGGACATCCACACGGCCATGCCCACGGCACAGGCGAGCGCAGTCTTGGTCTCGTCGCGCTGCTGACGGGCGGGTTCATGCTCGCCGAGGTCGCCGGTGGTCTCGCTTCCGGCTCCCTCGCGCTGCTGGCCGACGCCGGCCACATGCTGACCGACTTCGCAAGCCTGACCCTGGCGTGGATCGCGGCCAGGCTCGCCCGGCGGCCGGCGAGCTGGCGGCATACCTACGGCTTCGACCGCGTCTCCATCCTGGTCGCTTTCGTCAACGCTCTGGCGCTTTTCGTCATTGCCGGCTGGATCGTCGTCGAGGCCTGGGGGCGGTTGCGTGCACCATCCGAGGTTCTGGGCGGGCTCATGCTCTGGGTGGCTGTGGCCGGGCTCGTCGTGAACGTCGTGGGATATCGGCTTCTGCACGGGCACGCCGAAGGCAATCTCAACGTCAGGGCGGCCGCACTGCACGTGGCGGGCGATCTCCTCGGGTCCGTCGCGGCCATCGCCGCTGCACTCGTCATCATGGCGACGGGCTGGACGCCGATCGATCCGATCCTCTCGGTGGTCGTCGCGCTGATCATCCTGCGTTCCGCCTGGTCTGTCGCGCGGCAGAGCGGACACATTCTGCTCGAGGGCGCTCCGGCCCACATCGACACGCGCGAGGTTGCGCGCAGCCTTGCAGCGACGTTGCCCGAGGTGGTCGAGGTGCATCACGTGCACGTCTGGTCGATCAGCCAGGAGCGGGCGATGATCACGCTGCACGCGCGCGTCAAGTCGGACGAGCCGCCCGAGCGTGTGGTCGCGAGAATCAAGGCGCACTTGCGCGAGGCCTTCGCCATCGTGCATGCAACGGTCGAGATCGAGCGCGACGGGTGTGCCGACGAGCGGACGACGTGCGCACGGGAGTCGTGACGATGCCGCTCGGTGTCGCGACGGGGGAGCCACCATGAAACATCCGATCCGGTTGCAGGTGTTGCCCGAGAGCCTTGCGGAACTCGCGGTCGAGCTCGGAGACCTGCGCTATGACGCCTTGGAGGACTTTCTAGCGGCGCTTGCGGAGAAGATTCGCGCCGATGCTGCCAAGGACGCTGCGCGCGGGCGCCGGAAATTGGCTGCGTCCCTCGAGAGTGCTGCGCGCCGGATCGAGGCATCCGCCGCGGATATCGGCGAGGCATGGCGCATCTCCAAGCCACACATGGACGACGGGGACGCATGAGGTCTGGGCGCTCCGTTGGCGCCGATTGCCTGATGCTGCGCAACCCATCGCGGACCACAGCCACGATGCCGTGGTATTGAGACTGCCGTGGTGTGCGCTGAGGGAGGATGAACATGCGGCATGGTGGTCGATGCTCCAGGGTGCTCGCCGGCTGCCTGATGGCGGTCCTGCTTTTCCTGGCGCCCCCGGCGCTTGCGCAGGAAGACGAGCGTCCAAGCGCGGCCGAGCAGCGCGCCATCCGGGCATGCGATGTCGAGGAGAGGGCCAGGGAGCGGGCGCCAGAAGCCTGCATCGGCAAGGTCTCGACACCCTGCCAGGAGCGGCCGGGCATGAGCAGCAATGTCGGCATGCGCATGTGTTTCGATCGCGAGGGGGCGATCTGGGACGCGCTGCTCAATGAACGCTATCGGCGATTGCAGGCCAAGCTCTCCGCCGAAGGCAGGGCCAAGCTGCGCGACGTGCAGAAGCTGTGGATGAGGTGGCGTGACGCCAAGTGCGAGATGGCTCACGTCTTCCACGAAGGCGGCAGCATCGCGGGTCCGCTGTCGCGTGAGTGCGTGATGAGCGAGACGGGCCGTCGTGCGATCGAGCTCGGTAGCGCTCTCGAGGTGCTTGGCGAGAAGCCGTGAGCCCCGTCGGGGCTCCCGATCAGCCGCGCCGGGCAACCATTGCCGCGCGCAGGACGCGTGCGAAGTTGCCGATGGCGAGCTTGCGAATGCGCGCGTCGCCGAGACCCTTCGTACGCCAGTGGGTGACCACCTGCCCGAGATCGGCCATGGAGTCGGCGACGGCGAAGGGGCCGAGTCCGTTGATGTCTGAGCCGAAACCGACATGGTCCTCGCCGATCAGTTCGGCAAGCTGCGCCATGCGATCTCCATAGCTCTGGAGTGTCGCTCCGACGTCCTGCCGCAAGGCCCAAACGCCGATCACGCCGCCCTGGCGCGCGATGGCGCGGGCCTGCGGCAGCGTGAGCTGTCTTGCCTTCCAGGCGATCATCGACCAGTGCGGCGCTCCGCTCGTCGCGACCGAGCTGTGCGACCAGACCATTGGCGCACGCGAGATCGCGAGCGCATCTGCGACGGCGGCCGCCGAGCAGTGCGCGAGATCGATCAGCATCCCGAGCCTGTTGCATTCCCTGATTACCGCCTTGCCGAGGTTGGTCAGGCCATCGTGCTCGGGGCGCGTCGTCTGGAAATCGCCGAGTGGGTTGCGGATGTAGTGCACGAGCTGGAGCTGTCGGATACCCAGCTCGTAGGCTTCGCGAACACTCCGCACGTCCTGCTCGATGAAGCTCGCCCCCTCGACGGCGAGAACGATGTGAGGCACGCCGGCAAGCGCCTGGTCGACATCCGCCGGCTGGCGCACGATCTTCAAGCCCTGCTCCGCGACATGCGCCGTCATGCGCTGCAGTTCCCGACGGAACCAGGCATGGGGTTCACCCTGGCGTGGCGTTGCCTTCTGGCGGATTCCGCGGCGCCATCGCTCGATCCACAGCAGGTCTCCGACCAGAGCCCACGAGAGCAGCGTCGCCGGACCTGCCGCCATCATCGGGCCGAGTGGGCGCGAGTCATGGCGACGGCTGGCGAAAAACGAATGAAAGTGCATGTCGCCGATGTAGACGGGCGACGGCGTATGCTGGCGGACCGTGTGCAGGCCGCGATCGGCGGGCGGAGCTTGCGATGACGGTGTGCGAACCATGATCAACGCCCGATAACGGCAGTTGCGAGAGAGCTTCGCGCGGGATCGAGGCCGGCGGCCCAGTGATCGCGAGCCCCGCACGTCGGTTTCGCACACTCGATCGAAGAGATCGGGTCGGCTTGAGGCTCGTGGAGGCTGCGCTCGGTCGCTTCGTCGCGACCGCACAAATCCTAGCGCGGTTCGGTGACACGGCACGACACAATTCCGCCGCCGCTGCGGGAGTTGATATCCGTCAATGCAGAATCTCTGAAGATAGATAGACTTGTTGAATTCTGCTGAATATCCGTCGGCAGAGAGATAAGCAAGCAACAAGACCTAGGAGAGACGGAATGAAGAAGTTCGCCTCGATGTTGGCCCTGGCGTTCGTCCTGGCCGGCCTGTCGTTCTCCGGTGCCTCGGCGGCGCCGGCGGGGCAGCTGCCGGAGACGGTTCGCTCGCTCATGGGTGCTGCAAGCCCGCTTGAGACCGTGCAACACCGCCGTTGGCATCATCGTCGCTGGCGGCATCGCCGCTGCTATCGCGTGTGCCGTTGGCATCGCGGCCATCGGCACTGCCGCATCGTCTGCCGTCGCCGCTGGTAGCCGCCAAGAGCGCTCTATCGCTCATGCGATGGTTCGGGGAGCCCCTGGTTTCATGACCGGGGGCTCTTTCGCATGATGAAGCCGGTCGGCGAAATGTCCGTCAGAGTGCAGGCTCGCGGCGCGGCATCGTCGCCTCTGGCGGCAGTCGACCATGTGCAGCAAGCAACTGCCGCCCGCCCGCGGTTGCCATCACGAGCACGTCGTTGCCGCTCGGCTTGCACTCCACGTAGCCGCGCTCGACGGTATCCTCCCACACCGGCAGCCGCGGGCAGGATGTGCGCCAGGCCTCCATGACCTCGTGATAAGGGCGTGGCGACTTGGCCACCCACTCGACGAGGTCGAGGATCAACGGAGCGACGGCATCTGGCATGTGCTGGTTCTCCCTGGTGTCGCGGCTCGTCAGGTGCGGGGGCGTGCGCGGGGCAGGGCGTCGGGGTTCACGACGTTGATGGGCGTGCCGCCGACGTAGGCCGTGATCTGGTCGAAGATGTCGGAGAACTGGATCTCGTATTCCTCGCGCGTGACGTAGCCGATGTGCGGTGTGCAGATGACATTGTCGAGCTGGAGCAGGGGATGGCTCGGATCGCGCACCGGCTCCTCCTCGTAGACGTCGACGGCGGCCATGCCGGGGCGGCCGGCCTTAAGCGCAGCGACGAGAGCCCCGGGAGCCACGAGGGGCGCCCGGCTGGTGTTGACGATGAGCGCGGTCGGCTTCATCCGCGCGAGATCCTCGGCCGTCACGATATGGCGCGTCGCATCGACGAGGCGCATGTGCAGGGAGATCACGTCCGAGGTCTCGAAGAAGGCGGCCTTGCTCTCGGCCACCTCGAGCCCGTCGGCGCGGGCCCGCTCACGTGAGGCTTCGCGCGCCCACACCTGCACGCGCATGCCGAAGGCCTTGCCGTAGCCGGCGACGGCCTTGGCGATGCGCCCGTAGCCATAAAGTCCGAGCAGACGATGGCGCAGCGTCGAGCCGACGCCGATCTGCCAGTGGCCGGCCTTCAACGAAGCCATCTGCTGCGGGATCTGGCGATAGGCGGCCAGCATCAATCCCCAGGTCAACTCGGCCGTGGCATAGGAGGGCGTGCCAGGATGCTGGCCGGACGACACGATGATGCCGAGGCGCGTGCAGGTGTCGATATCGATGTGCGGAAAGACGCTGCGCTGGCTGATGAGCTTGAGCCTGGGCAAACGCTCGAGCAACGGCGTGCGGATCTTGGTGCGCTCG
>JAGRKR010000177.1 GCA_020442225.1 Hyphomicrobiaceae bacterium
GAGATTGCCGAAGAACTCGTCGAAGCCATGGGCCGTGGGCAGCATCTCGTCGAGATCGCCGAGATGGTTCTTGCCGAACTGGCCTGTGGCATAGCCGAGCGGCTTCAGCAGCGTCGCGATGGTCGGATCCTCGGCCTTCATGCCTTCGGGCGCGCCGGGCAGGCCAACCTTGGTGAGGCCCGTGCGAATCGGCGACTGCCCGGTGATGAAGGCGGCCCGGCCGGCGGTGCAGCTCTGCTGGCCGTACCAGTCCGTGAACAGCACGCCTTCACGGGCGATGCTGTCGATATTGGGCGTCCGGTAGCCCATCATGCCGTTGTTGTAGGCGCTGACGTTGAACTGGCCGATGTCGTCGCCCCAGATCACCAGGATGTTGGGCTTCTGGGTGTCCTCGGCCAGTACGGGCGCACCCGCGAGAGCGCCGGCAACCAGCATCGCGGCGCATGCCAGCAACGCCTTGCCCTCTTGCGTAATTCGCTTCATTTTCCTGTACTCCTCCGTTGAGGTTGCGCCTGCCGGAATGCAGGCGTAATCCAACCATGCGCCGCACCGATGCACGCTGCGGCGGCCATAACGCCTGGACTGGCAGGACGCATGGTTCACATCCGTCGGAAGACCGTCGGAAGTGGCGTCCGGGAGGCGAGTTCTGATGGAAGTGCGGGTCTGCCGTATTGCCATTTTGCGCGGGCGCACGCGGAACGATCCGCACGACACGATCCGTGCCTGAGCCCATGGCGCGCCCCTCGGTCGGGTTCACGCGCGCTTCCGGTTTCGGGCCGCTGCCGAGGTTGTTCGAGGCGGCCGAGGGGGCGCCAGCCTTGCGTCGGCTTCTGGCCGGGGAGGGGCTCACACCCGGGACGCTGAGCCCGCGCACTGTGATTCCGTTCAGCAGCCTCAATGAAGTGTTCAACCAGGCGTCCAGGCTGAGCGGCGATACGCTGTTTCCCCTTCACGTGGCCCAGGCGATGAAGCCTGAGGACTACGGACCGTACGTTCAGTCGGCGCTCGCCGCGCCGACGCTCATGGAAGCCATCCGCCGCCTGCGCGGTTTCGCCGAGCTGCAGACCAACGCCATGACGTTCGAACTGCGAAGGAATGGACGCGAGGCATTCTGGTCGTTGCACTACCTCGCCGCGCGCGGGCACAAGGTCGATCATCATGCGCTCCATGTGCTGGTGCCGATGGTGCGCTTCGTAACCCGCTACACCGGCCTCACGAGGAAGCCGACGGCGCTGCTTCTGGCGTCGGCGGCGGCACCGTTCCACAGTGCGCTCGAGACGGCCCTCGAGGTGCCGGTGCGCGCCGATGCGGGGGTCTTCAGTCTCGTCTTCCCGGCGGACTGGCTGGCTCTTCCGAACCCCGGCGGAAGCAAGGTTGTGCCGACGGTGGCTGACCTGCTCGCCTATTATCGTGAGAATGCGCTGCCTCGATCGACCAGCGACGCGGTTGCCGCGATGCTGTTGCCGAGGGTCGGCGAACCGGAGATCGATCTCGACATGATCGCTGAGCGGCTCGCCGTCGGTCGCCGGACGCTCCAGCAGCGTCTCAGTGCCGAGGGGACGAGCTTCCGCGATATCGCGTTACGGTTGCGGATGGAGCGCGCCAAACAGCTCATGGCCGAAGACGATTCAACCATCGCCCAGGTGGCATTGGCCGTCGGCTATTCCGATCAGGCGCACTTTACCCGCGCCTTCAAGACCGCCACGAACATGACACCACGGGAGTTTCGAAGGCTGCGCCGGCCAAGCCTGCTCATGGCCGCGGAATAGGATCTCCTGAAGCGCGGGCGGGAAGCATGTTGCCTCACGTCAGGCGGGCCGCGCCGGTCGCGCGGCGATGGCCGCGATCATCAGCATGCCTTGGCCGACGACTTCGTCGGCGATGCCGCTTCGGAGGCGGCTGTCGACGATGGTGCGATCGATGATGGCGAGCGCCCGCTCAATGCGGGGCAGGGTCCAGGCCTGTACCTGCCGGAGCAGCATCGGCTTCCGCTTCCAGAAGACGCCGGGGCCGAGGGCGGATTCCGGATCGACGCCGCGCTCGACCTGGCCTCGCGCCCTGTGGAGCATGTCGAAATGGCGCTGGGCGGCGCCGGCCACGGTGAATCCGGCGGTTCCGGCGGCCACGAGGCGACGATAGAGGCGCTCGAAGCTCGGGGCATCGCCGCCGGCAACCGCATCAACGGCCTCATCAACAGCGGAGGCAGAGGCATCGCCGACCACGGCGCGAACATCGTCGAGCGTGATCTCGCCTGCGCCTTCGGCATAGAGGCAGAGCTTGGACACCTCGCCGCGGCTCGCCATCCGGTCGCTGCCGATGAGCTGTTTCAGCGCGGCACGGGCATCGCCGGCGATCGTGAGGCCGGCGCGGGCGGTTTCCTCGTCGATCACGCGGTCGAGGGCCCGCGCGTCGTCGGCATAGCAGGCGATCGCATAGGCGTGCTTTGCCTGTTCGAAGAGCTTGCGGACCGGCGAGGTCTTGCGGAGCTCACCGGCGGTGACGACCAGGGCGGAATCGACCGGCGGGTTGGCAAAGAGAGGCTGCAGCGCCGGGAGTACCTGCCAGTTGCCGGACACCCGAAGCTCGATGCATCGTCGTCCCCCGAACATCGGAATGGCGTAGGCCTCGTCGGCGAGCCGGGCGGGATCGCTCGATACCTCCGAGGCTTCGAGCCGGATCAATCCGAGCGGATCGGCAGATGAGCCCAGGGTCGCTCGGGTGAAAGCGGCCGCGCGCTCGGCAACGAGGCCGGTGTCGTTGCCATGGATCAGCAGCAGACCAACGTCGGTTCGCGAAAGAAACCGGTCGATGTCGGTCTTGACCTCGGCCACGGACCTTGGCGGGCTTCAGCTTCCGGCCGAAACGGCCGTGGCGACCCGAATCGCGATCTCGTTGCCGACCTGCTCGGCCGCCCGGTTCTCGGCGTCGAGTTTGGCGCGGGTGTTGGCGTAGATCTGGTTCACGCGGTTGTAGGACGCGCTGGCGCGGCTGGTACCGGTGATCAGGACTTCGTCGGTGCCGACGCGCTTCACGGTGAAGGTCGCCTGAACAATGATCGAATAGACCGGCGAGGCTTCCGTCGTCGTGATACCGAGGCCGATCTCACGCGAGGTGACGGTCAGCGTCATGTGGTAGAGCGGATCGGAGATCTCCTTGCCGCCGGCCATCTGGAAGATGACCCGGTTGCGAACCTGCTGGCCGACGCGGTCGGTCACCTGACCAACCGAAATGCGGGTCAGCGTCGCCTGCACCGTGCCGCTGTCGGAAAAGCTCGCCGGGCCGTAGAGCGGCTGGACGGAGCAGGCCCCGAGCGCGAAGGCGATGGCGGCGACACCGATTGTGCCGAGTCGCCGAATCGAGCGACGGCCGCGGTCAGACGACGACATTGACGATCCTCTTCGGCACGACCACGATCTTCTTCGGCGAATTGCCCCCGAGCGCCCGGCGAACGGCATCAAGCGCCAATGTCGCCACTTCAACGTCAGCTTGGGACGCATCAATGGCAATTGTCAATTCGGCGCGTTTCTTTCCGTTCACTTGCACGGGGTAGGTTATCACGTCCTCAGCCAGAAGCGAGGCCTCGAATTTCGGCCAAGGGGTCATCGAAACGAGGCCCTCGTGGCCCAGTGCATGCCAGCATTCCTCGGCCAGATGGGGCATCATAGGCGCCATCATCTGGACGAGCAGTTCCACGGCCTCGCGGCGGGCGTGGGCGAGAGCGCTGCTTTCGCCGGCCTTGGGAGACGCCGCGGCAATGGCGTTGGCGAGCTCGTAAATCCTTGCCACGGCTACGTTAAAGCGCAGGGCCTTGATGTGTTCGCCGACATCAGCGAGGGCCTTGTGCGCGACCTTGCGGAGCGCTGCGGCCGCCTCGTCGGGGTCGCCCGGCGAGGGTTCGCGGCCTGCGTCGGCCGGGGCGGGCGCCGAGTCCGAGACGAGCCGCCACACCCGCTGGACGAAGCGATGTGCGCCGGCGACGCCCTCCTCGGTCCAGATCACGTCCCGGTCGGGCGGCGAATCGGAGAGCATG
>JAGRKR010000178.1 GCA_020442225.1 Hyphomicrobiaceae bacterium
ATCAAGCGCGCCCGCTTCCTCGGTCTGCTGCCCTACATTCTGAAGTAGGCGCGCAGAGACGCTCGACAGGGGCGGCAATCGCGCCGCCCCGTAGTCTTCTACGGGTTGGGGCCGGTCGTGTGCCGGGCCTCTAACCGCACCTTTGCGGGACAGCTACGCGGATGCAGTACTATCTTCTCATCGGCCTCGGCGCCGGACTGGCCTCGGCGGTGCTGTTCGCATCGGCGACGATTGGCCCATTGCCGACGCGCCTGCTGCTCTACGTCCTAGCCCCCCTGCCCATGTTCCTGGCCGGGCTGGGATGGGGCGCCGTCTCGGCCATCATCGCGGCCGTCACGGGCGCGTTTCTCGTTGGCGCCGCCGCCAATGCCATCGCCGGGCTCGCCTTCTTCATCTCCCAAGGCTTGCCGGTCGCCATTCTCTGCTACCTCGTGTACCTGAACCGGCCGGCCGCCTCGTCCGGCGACGGCATCGTCACGACCCAGCCCGCCGGCGTCGAGTGGTACCCCATCGGCCGGTTGGTGGCATGGGCCGCCGTCATGGCCGGAGCGCTCGCCATGATCGTCGTTCTCGTGCTCGGCAGCGACAGCGAGCAGCAGCTCAAAGTCATGCGCGAGGTCATCAAGAGGACGCTGACACAGGACTTGCCGGGCCTCGCACCAGCGAAGAAGCTGACTGATTCCGACATCGCCAACCTCGCCCGCATCTTCCTGACGGTGCTGCCCGGCGCCCTGGCCTCGTCCTGGCTGATCACGACGCTCCTCAATTTCTGGCTGGCCGGCCGCATCACGCGCGCTTCCGGCCGCCTGCCGCGCCCCTGGCCGGACATTGCCGGCATTGAGTTGCCGCCGGGCTTTTCACTGGCTCTCGCCGGCGCGCTGGCGCTGACCTTCCTGCCGGGCCTGCCCCGCCTCATCGGCAGCGGGTTTGCCGGCGCCTTCTTCCTGAGCTTCGCCATGCTCGGGCTCGCCGTCATCCATTACGCCTCGCGCAACCACGCCATGCGGCCGATGATCCTGGGCGCGACCTATTTCGCCGTGCTCTTTCTTTCGGGTTACGGGCTCATCGCCGTGGCGCTCGTCGGCCTCGCCGAAGGCATGCTCGGCCTACGCCAGAAATTCGGCGGTTCGCCGCCGCGCGGCCCCGGGGCTGCGCCTCCCGGCCCACCGACACATCGAAACACCCCCGAATGACAACCTTTGCAGATCCGGAGATGAGACTATGCAGGTGATCCTACTCGAGCGCATCGGCCGCCTCGGCCAGATGGGAGACGTCGTCAAGGTCAAGGACGGCTTCGCCCGCAACTACCTTCTGCCCCAGGGCAAGGCGCTCCGCGCCAACCCTGACAACCTCAAGCTCTTCGAGGGCCAGCGCGCCCAGCTCGAGGCCCGCAACCTCGAGGCCAAAGCGGAGGCCGAGGCCGTCGCGACCAAGCTCGAGGGCCAGTCCTTCGTCGTCATTCGTCAGGCCGGCGATACGGGTCAGCTCTATGGCTCCGTCTCCACGCGCGACATCGCCGAGGTCGTCACGGCCGGTGGCTTCTCCGTTGACCGCCAGCAGGTGCAGCTCGACCGCCCCATCAAGATGCTCGGCGTCAGTGAGGTCCGCGTGGCGCTGCATCCCGAGGTTTTGGTGAAGGTGGGCGTCAACGTCGCGCGTACCGAGGAGGAGGCCGCACGGCAGGCCCGCGGTGAGGACGTGACGGTCATCAAGGACGAGGCGCTGGAACTCGAGACCTACGATCCCGATGCCGAGTTCGACGAGGGGCCCTCTCGCGAGGACGAGCCAGCCGAGGGCGAGACGCCCGCTGGCGCCTGAGCGATCTGCGCCTGAGCGATCTGGGGCCGACTGGCTCAGCCTTTGATATGACGCCCCTGGCGCGCGTACGCGGGCCGGGGGCGTTCGTCATTTGGCGAGGCGTCAGCGGCGACCAGATCAGGCGGCCGCGGCGGAGCCGGCGTCAGGGGGATGCGCCCAGGCGCTTCAGGGCCTGTTGCGCGTAGGCGTGACCGGGCTGCAGGGCGAGCGCCTGCCGGTAGGCCTCGATGGCCAGATCGCGTCGGCGCAATTGCTCGTAGGCATAGCCACGATTGAGGTAGGCCAGCACGTTACGGCTGTCGATCTGCAGCGCGCTCTCGCAGTCCTCGAGCGCGAGATCGTAGCGCTTCAGTCCGATCAGCGCCGCAGCGCGATTGACGTAGGCTATGGCGGCGCGGGGATCGAGCCGAAGGGCCTGATCGGCATCGGCCAGGGCTTCCTCGAAGCGTTTGAGCCGTTCGAGCGCCCATGAGCGATTGATGTAGGGCCAGGCCTCGCGGGGCGTGCGCGCGATGACACCGGAGCAGCCCCTGACGATAGTGGGCCAGTCACCGCGGACCCGGCAGTCCGCCTCGTCGTCGGCGCGCGCCGGCGTGGTCGTCAGCAGCACAAGTGCGAGCAGCGCGGTCAGAACTTTTGCCATGCCTCACCCTCCTCACGCCTTTGCCGTACCGGGAGCCTCCCGCACAGAGACGTCTCGTGCGCTCAGGCGGCGGCCGTAACCAGGATCTCGACCAGCGTGTCGGCCTCGAGCTCGACACCGATGCACGCCCGCTGCGGCGGGTTTGAGGGATCGACCCACGCATCCCAGGCGCGGTTCATCTCGGGCTTGCGCGCCATGTCGGCGATGTAGACCGTCGCGCTCAGGATGCGCGATTTCGACGTGCCGGCTTCAGCCAGCGTCGCCTCGATGGCTGCGAGCGCGTCGCGGGTCTGCGCGAACATGTCGCCGGATTTGTTGGCGGCCGTCGCCACCGTGAACACGAGGCCATCGTGGATGACGGCACGGCTGCGCGTGGCGACGGCGCCAGTCAAACGCTTGATCATGGTCTCAGTCCTCTTTTCGCGTACACCCGACCTCGCGCCCGCCGGTCCCGACCGTGCGCCCGTCGCCCGCGGCCGCGTCCTCGAACCGCGCGGGAACCTGCGGGCTGCGATCGACCGAGAGATGGAAGATGTCGAAGCGGTTGTAGTAGCCGACAACATCGTGGAACTGCTTGGGCTCCACACATTGCGCCACATCGATGTCGGCGTAAAGCACGCCTTCGTCCGCGCTGAGCGGCGTACCGACCACCGAGCCGCTGGGATCGAGCACCATCGAGACGCTGCGGGGCGACGCCTCGATGATCGCCATGATATCGGCGTCGGCCCCGGCGATGGCTTCCGCCATGCTCCGATCCGTGAAGCCGGAGGAGACGATGTTGAAGCACTTCGCCTCGAAGGCATGCGCGCCGGCTCGGATCTCGATCGCGCGCCTGAGATCGTAAGCCCCCTGCTCCGTCGGCGGGCGCGTCGGCCAGAACGGGGGATAGGTCGAGATGTGCACCTGCTCGCCCTCGGCCATCAGCGTGAAGCGCGACAGCGGGTTGGTGTTCTCGCCACAGATGAGCATGCCGACGCGGCCGATCTCCGTGTCGACGACGCGCAGGCCCCGGGCATCCCCGCTCGCCCAGATCAACTTCTCGAAGAAGGTCGGCACGAGCTTGCGATGATGATTGAGGATCGCGCCGGTCGGGCCGATGAGGACGTTGGAGTTCCAGATGCAGCCGACACTCGCCTTCGTCCCTTCGGTGAAGCCGAGGGATACGGTGATGGCGTTCTTGCGGGCCGCCGCCTGCAGGCGCTGCATCTCTGGCCCGTCGATCAGGATGGCTTCGGAGACGAGCCGCCGGAAGAAGTCATGGTTGTAGATGGGTGCGCGCACGGCCGCCCAGATCGGGAAGCCCGGCAGAAACGACTCCGGGAAGGCGACCAGCGCCGCGCCGTTGCGGGCTGCTTCGGCGATGAGGTCGACGGCCTTGTCGACCGTGCGCGCGGCATCGAGGAAGACGGACGCCACGTGGCAGCTCGCGGCCTTGAAGCGGGGGTACGCGACGGTCATCTGTGAGCCTTTCGATATGAAATGGCGAGGGGCATGCGCGGCCTCCTGCTAGCGCTGGGCATCGGCGACGGCGGTGCGCCGCCGCGCACTCCGACGGACCCGAGCCAGGGGCTGGCTGGCAGCCCACAGGGCGTTGAACAGGTTGCGCTGCATCATGGCGAATTCCGCGCTCTGGATGGTCATGGCGAAGTTCTCGCGCCGAGAGGAAATGACGGCGACGTGGTCGTCGTAGATGTAGGTGGTCATCGTGAACATGAAATCCGCGGGCGCATAGCGCGACTCCCGCAGGTCCGCTGCACTCGTCTGCCAGAGATCGTGAACCTCGGTCTCGGCCGAGCGGATCGCCCGCAGGAAGATGCCGCCGGCGATCCTGCGTCGTACGAAATCGTCCATCCACTCCCGCCCCGGCACCTCGTAGAGATCGCGCATCGACAGGATGCCGCAGACGCGCTTGTCGGCGCAGTCGAGCGTATCGTCGAGCACGCTCTTGATGCCTTCCGGCCCCTCGAAATAGCGCACGCGCGGCTTCGAGCGCGAGGTGTTGTGGAGCGAGCGCAGCTCCGGCAGCACCTCGAGCGCGCGCTTTCGGCGCTGCTCGATCAGCTCGACCAGATGCTCGGGGCGCTCGGCGACCACCAGCATGCTCTGGCCGGGCGCGCCCGGCGTCTGCGCGATGAGCCCGTGCTCGGCAAGCCTGGTGCAGACGTCGTAGGCGTTGGTGCGGCTGATGCCCGCCTTCTGCGCAACCTCCCGGACCGGGGCCTGGCCGAGTTCGAGCGCAGCGAGATAGAACCGGGCCTCCGTCTCGTTGAGGCCGAGCTCGACAAGGGCGCGTTCCAGTGACATGTCGCGGTCCGACCTCGGTGGGGCGTCGCCTGCTGCTGGCCCCGCGTGCGCAGGGCCGCCCGACGATGCCGGCAAACAGAAACGCCTGTCGCTCCACATATACTGTCTGCATAGTCCGACAGCAATATGTCCGTCAGAATGCCGAAATCAAAGGCAATTGTTGCTTGCTGTCGCACAACCAGTCCAGACGACTTGACAGCCCATGGAGGCCCCGTCAAGATCGCTCCCCGTCACCCCCGGAAGCTGTCGCACTCGAAGGAAAGGCTGCGTGATGGATGTGGTGCTGGCCCTCGCGGTCAACGGACTCGTCTGGGGACTCATCATCGCTCTCATCGCACTGGGTCTCTCCATCATCTTCGGCCTTCTCGACATCATCAATGTCGCGCATGGCGACTTCTTCATGCTCGGCACGGTAGGCGGCCTCGTCATCACGCAATCCACGGGCTCGTTCTGGCTGGCGCTGCTGATCGTGCCCCTGCTCGGCCTCGGGCTCGGCTATGCGCTCGAGCGCGTCGTCATCCGCCCGACGATCCGGGTGGCCTCGCTCACCATCGTCACGACATTCGGCCTGTCCATGGTGATGCAGGAGATGGTGCGCGCCAGCTACGGGCCGCAGCCGCGGCGCATGCCCGCCCCCGTCGAGGGCACCATCCCGCTTTTCGGCCTCGACTACGACGTTTACCGTCTCGTCGCAGCCGCCTTCGCGGTGATCGGCCTTTCGGCGTTCTTCCTGTTCCTCAGCCGCACGAAGCTCGGCACCTGGATCCGTGCCGTGCGCCACGATCCGGAAACGGCGACCGCCCTCGGCATCCCCGTTTCGCAGGTGGCGGCGTTCACCTTCGCGCTGGGCACGGCCATGGCCCTGCTCGGCGGCGTCATTGCGGCGCCCATCACCACGGTCGAGTTCCGCACCGGTGTGGACATCCTGCCGTTCTGCTTCATGGCGGTGGTCATCGGCGGCCTCGGCAACCTGCAGGGCACGGTGGCGGCCGCCATCCTGCTCGCTGTCCTCGAAGGCCTTGTCACCAGCTTCACCAACCCGACCGTCGCCCGCATCCTCTCGCTCGCCATAATGAGCGGCGTGCTGCTGCTGCGACCGCACGGCCTGTTCGCCGGGGCGACGCGATGACCAAGGCGACGTTCCAGCGGCTGGCCATACTGGTGCTGATCGCGGGGCTGCTGGCGGTGCCCATCGTGCTGCCGATGCTGGGCGCGAGCTTCTGGGTCAACGTCTGCGCGGAGATCCTGATCTGGTCGCTGCTCGCGGCCAGCGTCAACCTGCTGTTCGGCTACGTCGGACTGCTGTCGTTCGGCCAGGCGCTCTATTTCGGCTTCGGCATGTACGGCGTCGCCCTCTCGATCGCCCATTGGAGCGTCGGGTTCTGGACCGCACTCGCCATCGGGATCGCCGCAGCCACCGTGATGGCGGTCGTGGCGGGCGTCCTGGCGGTGCGCCTCACGTGGCACTACTTCGCGATCATCACCGTCGTCTTCTCGCTGATCTTCTATTTCGCCGCGATGAGCGCCAAGCCCCTCACGGGGGGCGACGACGGCACGCCATTCACGCTGCCCGTGCTGTTCAAATGGGGCGACTTCGAGCTGTCGCTCGCGGACCAGACCGTGCAGTACTACTTCATCGCCGCCATGACCGGGCTTTGCTACCTGCTGATGGCGCGCATCCTGGCGAGCCCCCTCGGCGTCGCCTTCCGGGCCGTGCGCGAGAACGACAGGCGGGCGGCGCTGATCGGCATCAACGTCTATCTCACGCGCCTGATCGCCTTCGTGATCGCAGGCGCTGTGGCCGGCCTCGCCGGCGCGATGTTCGCCTACTTCGGGCGCTATGCCTCGGCGTCCTTCATGTTCTACCACGTCTCGGGCGAGGCGGTGGTGTGGGCCATCGTGGGCGGCACGGCGAGCCTGCTCGGTCCCTTCTTCGGCACGGCCGCGCTCATCCTCTTCCGGGAGGTCGTGTCCACGATCTGGGAGCACTATCTGCTGGCCGTGGGCGCCATCGCCATCATCGTCGTCATGTTCGCGCCGCGGGGCCTTGCCGGGATCTGGCACGACGTGACGGGCCGGCTGTTCGGCGGCGGCGCACAGCCCGACGAGGCGCCCGCCGACACCACGTCCGCCGCGGCACGGAAGGCCTGACGCCATGGCCGCCCCCGCCCTCGACATTCGCGGCCTGACCAAGCGCTTCGGCGGCCTGCTGGCGGTGGACCAGGTGTCGCTGGAGCTGGCATCCGGGCCGCTCAACGCCATCATCGGCCCCAACGGCGCCGGCAAGACCACGCTCTTCAACCTGATCTCGGGCGAGCTCAAGGCCGACGCCGGCAGCGTCCTCTTCCATGGCCAGGAGATCCTCGGGCAGGCCCCGCATCGCATCGTGCGGCGGGG
>JAGRKR010000179.1 GCA_020442225.1 Hyphomicrobiaceae bacterium
GCCATGGCGGCCTGCTCGCTGGTGCCGGGTCAGGGCGCCACCGACAGCGCGTCGAGCCCGCGCGACTACATCACCTTCCCCGAGCCCGAGGCCGCGCCGCAGAAGAAGGCGCCGAGCCGAAAGGCCGCCTGACGGTTCGACCGATCCTGTTCTGAAGGCCCGCCGGGCGGGGCTCGCAAGAGCCTCGCCCGCTTGCATTCTGCTCCCGCGACGAGCTACTCGGCCGCTGGCTGCACGGCGGTTCGCCGCGAACGGGCGTAGCGCAGCAGCGCGTCGTCGTCGCAAGCCTCGATCGGCGTGAAGTCGCGGTGCGCGATCCACTCGGCACGCGTGTATTTCGTGATGTGGTTCGAGACGGCGCAAAGCGTGAGATAGACGATCTTGCGCGGATAGGGCGTGATGTTCGGCGGGCTCGCATGCACGAGATTGCCGTGAAACATCAGAACCGTGCCGGGCTTGCCCGTGGGAGCGACGATGCCGCCCGCCTCCGCGAGGCGCGTCACCGTGGCGTTGTCGAGGGTCCAGAGGGGATAGCTGGTCGTCTTCTTGTCGTGGCCGGCCGCCAGCGTGCCTTCGCGATGGCTGCGCGGGATGAACATCAGCGGCCCGTTGATCGCCATCACCTCGTCGAGGAAGACCGAGATGTTCATGGCGCGCGGCTCGGGCATGCCGTCATCGCGTTGCCAGGTGCCGTAATCCTGATGCCACTGCCAGACCTCGCCATCGAAGGGCGCCTTGGCGTTGATCTTGAACTGGTGCATGTAGAGCTTCTCGCCGAAGAGCTGCTCGAGCGGCTCGATCAATCGCGGATGGCGACCCAGGATGCCAAAGGCCTCGTTGTAGGTGTGAGCCGCGAATGCGGTCCGCGGCGCGCCTGTGCTTTCGCGCCAGACCTCCTGGCGGTCGGTCGCATAGATCGCCTCGGCCTCGTCGCGCAGAGCGGCGACTTCCTCCTCCGAGAAGCAATTGGGAAGGACGAGATAGCCCTCGGTCTCGAAGGTCGCGAGTTGCTCGGCTGTGAGCTTCATGGCTGACACTCCTGCTGCGGCCCCTGTGCTGAAGCGAATGCTCGTGCGCCAGCCGCTCGGCTCGGGAGCCGACGACCGGCAGTCCACCGCTTCAGGTGCGACAGAATAGCCAGTCGGGACGCGCGGCGCGAGGGCTCATGGCGCGCCACTGCCACGAAATCGTCCTGTCATGCTGCTCTGATAGCCCCAGCGGGTCAGATGCCCGCCATGCGGGGCCGCCTACGTCCCGGCCGCCACCGCCCAACGAGAGGAGGCCACGTCATGGCCAGCTTTCTCAAGTTTCTCATCGCCATCATCGTCCTCGCCGTCGTCGCCGTCGGCGGCCTGTGGGGATACAAGACGTACTCCATAGCCTCTGCCAACGACGAGATGTGGGTGGCGATCAACAGCCGGCTGCCGGCGCCGCTGCGCACGTGGTCGTGCGATACCGTCAAGGAGCGCATCAAGCCCAAGGCGGGCGGCAAGGCACCTGCCGGCTGCGACTGGAAATAGCCGCCCCGACGCGCCGGCGTCACGCGCACCCGAGCAGCCGCGTTGCCATCGCCGGACCCTCGTGCGACACCTTGCGCATGAGCAGCTCCTTCGATCCGGCAGAGCACAAGCTCGCGCCGACCCGCTATTTCGAGGACTTCGCCCTGGGTGAGGTCTTCGCCCTGCCGTCGCGCACCGTGACGGAGGCGCAGTTCCTCGCGTTCCAGGCCGCCTCCGGCGACAATCATCCGATCCACTACGATCGAGAGTACTGCCGCCGGCACGGCCACCCGGACCTGCTCGCGCACGGCTTCCAGGTGCTGATCCAGACCGCAGCAGGGGCCGGCATGTTCCCGTTCATGGTCGAGGGCTCGCTCAAGGCCTTCCTCTCGCAGTCCTCGCGATTCCTGGCGCCGACCTATGCGGGCGACACGCTCTACCCGACCCTGACGGTTGCCAGCCTTGAGCCGCAGCGCACGACGGGCGTGCTGACGCTCGCCTCACGCATCCACAATCAACGCCGCATGCTGGTGCTCGACGGGGAGCAGCGCTACCTTATTCTCAAACGCCCCACTGCAGCATCCTGAAGCGAGGTCATGCCATGTCGACGGGAGCCCGGATCGCACTCTCCAACATCCTGGATGTCGTCCGCTGGAAGGACGCGCCCTCCGACACGCTGGAGATCGCCGGCGGACCACACGTGCTCGCCTCGCCCATGCCGGTCGCGGACCTGGCCTCCGCAGCCATCGGCGCCGTCGGTCTCGCGGTCGCAGAACTCTGGCGCCTGCGGACCGGCCGGCAGCAGACGATCGGGCTCGATTTCACAGCCGCCGGCCTTGCGATGGCATCCGGCCAGTATCTCCTCCTCGACGGCCGCAAGGCCCGCGACTGGGACCCCATCACCGGCTATTACCCCACCAAGGACGGCCGCTGGCTCTATCTGCACGCCAACTTTCCGCACCTGCGCGACGGGCTGCTGGAAATCCTCGGCGTCCCGGCCGATCCGGACACCGTCGAGACGACCCTGACGAAGTGGACCGCCGACGATTTCGAGGCCGCGGCCGTCGCCCGCGGCCTGTGCGCCGTCAAGATGCGCAGCCGCCAGGAGTGGCATCGCGAGCCCCACTCCGCCGCCATCGATTCCCTGCCGCTCATCGAGATCACGCGTATCGGCGACGCACCACCGCAGCCCTTTGGCGAAGGCGCCCGTCCGCTCTCGGGCATCCGCGTGCTCGACCTGACGCGCGTCATTGCCGGACCGATGGCCGGCCGCACGCTCGCCGAGCACGGCGCCACGGTGATGCGTATCGCCGGCCCGCACCTGCCGTTCATCGACGCGCTGGTGATGGATACCGGCTTCGGCAAGCTCTCAGCCCATATCGATCTGCGGGACAAGGCCGGTCAGGCGCAACTGGCCACCCTGACCCGTGACGCGGACGTGTTCGTCAACGCCTACCGGCCCGGCTCCATCGCCGCCCGTGGCTTCGGCCCCGAGGCCCTGGCCAGACTGCGCCCAGGCATCGTCTCCGCCTCCCTCTCTGCCTTCTCGCGGGCCGGCCCCTGGTCGATGCGCCGCGGCTATGACAGCGTCGTGCAGGCAGCCGTCGGTCTGTCACCCTTCGATCGCAGCGGCAAGCCGTGCAAGCCGCCGTTCCAGGCTCTCGACTACATCACCGGCTACCTGACGGCCTTCGGCATCATGATGGCGCTCAAGCGACGCGCGGAGGTCGGCGGCAGCTGGCACGTCGAGCTCTCGCTCGCGCGCACGGCGCACTGGCTGCAACGCATGGTCGACGTGCTCGGCCTGTTGCCGGAGGCGCCGGAGGCCAATCCAGCCCTGGACGCAATCGCGCCCTACGTGGCCGAGACGCAGTCCAGTTTCGGCCTGCTGAGGCATCTGACCCCCGCGCTCATCCTCTCGGAGACGCCGGGCCGTTTCTGGCGGCCACCCGTGCCGCTCGGCTCCGACCCTGCCGTGTGGCCCTGAGACGGCTCCCTCTCGCTCCGGCTCAGCGCCAGTCACCGACGACCGCGTTGACGAGCGTCAGCGCCGCCACCGCCGCCGTATCGGCGCGCAGGATGCGCGGACCGAGCGAGATGCGCATGACGAACGCATGCGCCAGCAGGGCGTCGCGCTCCTCGGCCGCAAAGCCGCCCTCGGGTCCGATCAGCACGGCCACGGGACCCGGCGCCAACGTCGACAGTGCGGCGACCGGCGAGGCGATTTCCGCCCCTTCGTCGCAGAAGACGAGCCGGCGCTCCGGCCGCCACTCCGCAAGCGCACGCTCGAGACGCACGGGCGCGACGATCTCTGGCAGATGCAGAATGCCGCACTGCTCGGCCGCCTCGACGACGTTGGCCTGCATGCGCTCCAGATTGACGCGGTCTGCAATCGTGTGGCGCGTCAGCACGGGCCGGAGCCGGCGGACGCCCATCTCGGCCGCCTTCTGCACCATGTAGTCGAGCCGGGCTCGCTTGAGCGGCGCGAACAGGTAATCGATGTCCGGCCCGCTCTCCTGCCGGCGAAGCTGGCGCACGACCTCGAGCGAAATCGCGCGCCGACCCGCCTCGTGCAGGCGCGCGCTCCATTCGCCATCTCGTCCATTGAAGACGATGATTTCGGCGCCGGCCGCGAGCCGCAGGACGTTGCGCAGATAGTTCACCTGGGCCGACGTCGGCGACAGCGTACCCCCTGCCGTCAGCTCCGCGTCAACGAACAGGCGCTGAGCTCGGAAATCGAAGTCCTGGCGCATGCGCTCCTCGACCTGCCAATCCAAAGTGTTCCATGGTAATGCCGAACGGTCTACACCGGAACGCGCCACACGTGCGCCAGCAGGAGAGCCGATCCTTGCATATCGCGGACCTCGAAACGCCTTGCCTGTTGCTGGACGTCGAGCGGCTCGACGCCAACCAGGCGCGCATGGCCGGCCACCTCGTCGAGCTCGGTGTCTCGTTCCGACCGCACATGAAGACGGCCAAGAGCATCGACGTGGCGCGACGGATCATGCCGCCCGAGGCGAAAGGCGCCCGCATCACCGTCTCGACCCTCAAGGAGGCCGACTATTTCGCCAGCCACGGCTACCGCGACATCCTCTACGCCGTGGGCATTGCGCCGGGCAAGCTCGGCCATGCCGCGCAGCTCGTTCGCCAGGGCGTCGATCTGGTGCTGACGCTCGACAACCTCGAGGCCGCCCGCCAGCTCGTCGAGCACAGCCGCGACCTCGGCGTTTCCTTCCGCGTCGTCGTCGAGATCGATTCCGACGGTCACAGGTCCGGCGTGAAGCCCGGCGACCCGCTGCTGGTCGAGATCGCGCGCACGCTCAAGGCGTCGCTTGGCTGCCGGCCGGTAGGCGTCATGACGCATGCAGGGGAATCATACAATTGCGGCTCGATCGACGAGATCCGCGCCATGGCCGAACGCGAGCGGGCGGCAGTCGCCCATTCGGCGCGCCTGCTCGCCAAGGCGGGTTTCCAGCCCGAGATCGTCTCCGTCGGCTCGACCCCGACCGCGACGTTTGCCGAGCGCCTCGATGGCGTCACCGAGGTCCGGGCCGGCGTCTACATGTTCCAGGATCTGGTCATGGCCGGCCTCGGTGTCTGCCAGCCAGAGGACATCGCACTCACCGTCCTGACCACGGTCATCGGTCATCAGCGCGACAAGGGCTGGATCATCACCGATGGCGGCTGGATGGCCATGTCGCGGGACCGCGGGACGGCGCGACAGGCGGTCGATTGCGGCTATGGCCGCGTTGCCGACCGCACCGGCCGGCTGCTCGACGACCTGATCGTTGCCGACGCCAACCAGGAGCACGGCATCGTCCGGCGCCGCCAGGGTGGCCCGCTCGACATCGAGCGCTTTCCTGTCGGCACGCTGCTGCGTGTCCTGCCCAACCATGCGTGCGCCACCGCCGCCCAGTACGACCGCTATCACGTCCTCGAGGGCGGCCGAGAAGTCGTCGCCGAATGGCCGCGCATCAACGGCTGGTGAAGGGGGCCGAGGCCGTGACCGCCGATATCAGCGAGAAGCCCGGACGCCCCGACCGCGAGCAGGTCGCCGATGCTGCACCCGGAAACTGGGTCGACCATTGGGCGCCGCGCGCGATCCGTCCCTATCTGCGCCTGGCGCGCGCCGACCGGCCGATCGGCGTCTGGCTGCTACTCTGGCCCTGCTGGTGGTCGCAGTCGCTGGCCACGTTGAGCAATGGGCACGCCTATCCGAGCCCCTGGCTGCTGCTGCTTTTCGCCGTCGGCGCATTCGTCATGCGCGGGGCCGGATGCGCCTATAACGACATCGTCGACCGCGAGTTCGACGCCAAGGTCGCCCGCACCGCGAGCCGCCCCATACCCTCGGGACAGATTTCCGTGCCGGCCGCCAAGATCTTCATGGTGGCGCTGAGCCTCGTCGGCTTTCTCGTGCTCATCCAGCTCAACTGGTTCTCCGTCTGGCTCGGCATCGGCTCGCTGGCGCTGATCGCGCTCTATCCCTTCATGAAGCGGATCACCTATTTTCCGCAGATCGTGCTCGGCCTCACTTTCAACTGGGGCGCGCTCATGGGCTGGGCCGCGGTCGAGGGCAAGCTCGCTGTGGCGCCGCTGCTGCTCTATGCCGGCTCGGTGCTGTGGACCATCGGCTACGACACGATCTATGCCCACCAGGACAAGGAGGACGACATCGCGCTCGGCCTCAAATCGACGGCGATCCGGTTCGGTGAGGCGTCGCCCTATTGGGTCGGCGGTCTTTATGGAGCCGCCTGGCTGTTGTTCGTCGGGGCCGGACTGGCCGTGGGCGCTCATCTCGTGTTCTTCGCCGCCCTGGCCCTGGTCGCACTCCACTTCGCCTGGCAGGCGGCGACCCTGGATATCGAAGACGCCGACGGCTGCCTCGTGAGGTTCCGCTCGAACCGGAATGTCGGCTGGATCGTGTGGATCGGGCTTCTGGTCGACATCGGCCTCAGCACGATCGCCGGCTTCTGAGAGAGCGCAGGGCCCGCGAGATCACCTGGCGCTCGCTCTCATTCGCGGCCAATCGCACCCCTGAAACGCCGGAGCGCGCCCTGCTGGTGCAGGACGCGCTCTCTAACGTACGCCACGCTGTCAACTCTCGAGCGGGTTGTTCTACGCAACCTCTTGAGGACTGTACTGTGACACGAAAAGCTTCCAACTCGCTTAATCGACAGGCTCAAGCCTGCGTTGACAGGCATGCCACTTTGACACACGGCCCGCTCCGTCCCGCCCATGGTCGGGTTGCCGACGCCGTCGAGGCGGGATATGTGCTGGGCAGAAGCCGGCGGCCATCTCGATCGCGGCTCGAGCCAACGGAGGATCGCGGTGAGCCAGTCCACGGACCAGCCGGATGCCCAGAGCCGGACACCTCGTCAGCTTCTGCATCTGGTCTTCGGCGGTGAACTCTCGTCGATCGAGTCGATCACGTTCAACGACTTGAGTCAGCTCGACATCGTCGGCATCTATCCGAGCTACGCCGAGGCCTACAAGGCCTGGCAGGGTGTTGCGCAACGCACCGTCGACAATGCCCACATGCGC
>JAGRKR010000180.1:0-4900 GCA_020442225.1 Hyphomicrobiaceae bacterium
AAGGCCCTGCTGGAGAAGAACCCACGCGCCAGCCGCCGCCAGATCGCGGCGTTCCTCGATGGCAATCTCTGCCGCTGTGGCGCGCATCCTCGCGTGCTCAACGCGCTCGTGGCCGCCGGCCGCGCCATGGCGGAGGCGCGCGGCGCATGACCAAGCCCCTCAGCACGGAAAGCCTCGAGAGCTACCCGCAGATCGTCCAATGGGTGTCGTTCGACGCCGACGGCTGTGTGCGCCTGCGCTCCGGCAAGGTCGAAATCGGCCAGGGCATCGCCACGGCGCTCGTGCAGATGGCAGCCGAGGAACTCGACATCGCGCCCGAGCGCTGCCGGCTCATCGCCGGCAACACCAGCGAAAGCCCCGATGAGGGCATGACGACCTCGAGCAAGTCGGTGGAAGTGGGGGGCACGACCCTGCGCCTCGCCGCCTCGGCCGCACGACACGTGCTTCTGGCCGAGGCCGCCAAGCTCCTGCAGGCGGCGCCGGAGCAGCTCAGCGTCAGCGACGGCGCCATCCTGCGGGACGGCGAGCCGACCGACATCACCTACTGGACGCTGGCGCCGGCGGTCGATCTCGCCGTGCCCGTGCGCGATCATGCAGCGCCGAAAGCGAAGTCGGCGCATCGCCTCGTCGGCACCTCGCTGCCGCGCCTCGACATGCCTGTGAAGCTGAAGGGGGCTGGCGGCTTCATCCAGGACCTGAAGCTGCCGGGTCTGCTGCACGCCCGCGTGCTGCGTCCGCCTTCGCCGTCTGCGCGGCTCGTGTCTGCGGACTTCACCGGCGTCGAGACCATGCCCGGCGTGCTCGGTGTCGTTGTCGACGGCTCCTTCGTCGGCATCGTCGCCGAGACCGAGATGCAGGCGCTTGCAGCGCTTGCCCGCGCCGGCGGGATGGCGCGGTGGTCGAACCCGCCCCCCGCGCCCGCCGACCCCATCGCCGCGGTCGCCGCGAACGACGGCGCCCCTCAGCTGGTCCACGACACCGGCGACGTCGGCTCGGTCGCGGGCACGCGCATCTCCCTCACGGCCTCGCGCCCGCACATCTCGCACGCCTCGATCGGGCTGTCCTGCGCCCTCGCCCAGTGGTCGGACGCAGGCGTCACGGTGCTGTCGAGCACGCAGGGCGTTTATCCCCTGCGCGGCGCGCTGGCCATGGTCCTCGGCATCGCGCCGGAGCAGGTGACGGTGGTGCATGTTCCGGGCGCGGGCGCTTATGGACACAACGGTGCCGACGATGTCGCGCTCGACGCGGCGCTGCTGGCCCGGGCCTTTCGGGGTCGGCCCGTCCGCGTGCTCTGGCAGCGTGAAGACGAGATCGCCAGCGCCCCGACGGGCTCGGCCATGGTCACGACGGCGGAGGCGACGATAGGGGCGGACGGGCGCATCGCGGCGCTGTCCGTCGATGTCGCGAGCCAGCCGCATGGACGCCGTCCCGGTCGCAGCGGCGGCGCCAACCTGCTCGCCGCCGAGCATCTGGCCAAGCCGTTTCCGCCGCCGCCCGCCGAGGACATCCCGCCAGGCCGCGGCGGCGGCGCCGATCGCAATGCCGTGCCCCTCTACCGCATCCCCAACGTACGCGTCGCCAAGCGCATCGCTACGCACTTGCCGTACCGCACCTCGTCGCTGCGCGGTCTCGGGCACTACATCAACATCTTCGCGCTGGAATGCCTGATGGACGACGTGGCGGACGCCCTCGGCCAGGACCCGCTGGCCCTGCGCCTCGCGCATCTCGAGGACGCACGCGCACGCCATGTGCTCTCACGCGTCGCGGAGCTGGCGGGCTGGCCGGGCGAAGCCGCGGACGACCGGGCGCTCGGGCTCGGCTTCGCGCAGTACAAGAACCGCAGCGCCTATTGCGCCGTCGCCGCCGAAGTGGTGCTCGCCGACGATATCCGCGTGCCCCGCGCCTGGGCCGTCGTCGATGCCGGAGAGGCCATCAACCCCGACGGGATCGCCAACCAGATCGAGGGCGGGATGGTGCAGGCCCTGAGCTGGACGCTGAAGGAGGCCGTACGCTTCGACGGCGAGCGCATCACCACGCGCGACTGGGAGAGCTATCCGATCCTGCACTTCTCGGAGGTTCCCGAGATCACCGTGGAGATCGTCGAAGCCGACGCATTGCGCCCGCTCGGCGTCGGCGAAGCATCGCTCGGCCCCATGGCGGCAGCGGTCGGCAATGCCATCAAGCGCGCTTCGGGTGTGAGGCTGACCGCGCTGCCCCTGACGCGCGACGGGCTCGCCGCCGCCTTCGTATAGCAAAGCGCCCCGCTTCCTGCGAAGGGGGCGCTCGAAATCCTCGGGGCGGAAGATCCTTGTCGGCGAAAGTCGCGGGAGGCGGCTCGCGCCCTCCGCAGATCAGCGGCAGCGCTGGAGGTCGGCGTCGCGCTTCGCCTTCAAGGCCCGGGCGGCGTTGGGGGCCACGCCCTGGCACCAGCGCATGTGATAGGCAGGATCGGCGCTCCATTCCCCGCCGCGGTAGTTGCAGCGCTTCTGCACGTTGCTCTGCTGCTGGCGCAGGGCCTCTTTGACGTACCAGTCGCAGACGCTGTTCGCCTGCACGGGCGTGGCGAGCGAAACGCCGAAACCAAGAGCCACGACCAGACCGGCACAGGTTCGGATCATCGTCATCATCGCCTCCTCGTCTCACGTCTGCGGTCGCTGCGTAGCGTCCTGACGCTCTCACCGCTCTGCGATATGGCCTGCCGCGAGGGCATTGCAAGACGTCCGTGCCCGCCAGACCGATCAAATTCCCGCGGCCCGCCAAGAGCCTGAATTGTCATTCAGGAAACGGGCAGCATTGAACAATGATAACGCCTCTTGCATGAATTCGATCTGAACAAGCGAGACAGTGTCGGTTCATGCCGCCGCCACACCTCGCCACAGAGTTTTCCTCTGCGCCTCCTACGACAGGAACGTGTCAGGGCCAAGGCCGGCAAACGCCTGCGTGTCCCCTGCTCTCTTCCTCACTCAGGCTGCGGCCATCCCCTGCAACACCTGTCCATCCATGCCCTCGGCCTCGACCCCGAGGTGCGCCAGGATGGTCGGCGCGATGTCGATGACGCTCACCTCGTCGCCGACCTCCTGCCCTTCGCCGAACCCCTCCCCCGAAATCATCAGGAAGGGGGCCTGCTCGTAGCGCGCGAGACCACCATGCTGACCGCAGCCGATGTCCTTCGCCTTGCCCGACGCCGGCATGGCGATCAGGCTGCGGCCGGGAACGCCGTACTCGTTCGGCTCCTCGTCGGCCTGCATGGAGACCGCGTACGCCAGGCCCTGGTGGGCGGCCTGTCCGACGCGCTCGAAGTCGTCCGCCGAGATCACCTCGCCGGCCCACGGCGCGCTCGCGAGGAACTCTCCGAGCGCCGGGATCAGGTCGATCCTGTCCGGGTGCACGTAGATGAGGCTCGACGTTCCACTCGAGACCGCGACGATGTCTCCGGAGCCGGCGCCCTCCTTGATGCCCGCCGCCACGAGCTCCGCCTCGACATCGATCATGCCGGAGATGGTCTGATGGCCATGGTCGGCGCCGACGATGAGCAGAATGTCGTCGCCCTCGGCTCGCAGAGCCTCGACCGCTTCGATGAGCCGGCCCGCCGTCTGGTCGCTGCCTCGCAGGACATCGAGATGGCGCGGGGAGCCGAGCGGCGCGTTGTGCTGCGTCTGGTCGGGCTCGCCGAACCAGATCTGCGCCAGAGCCGGACGGCGCTCCTGCAGCACCTCGGCGATGAAGCGATCGGCCATGGCCGCGTCGCCGGCAACGCTCGTCTCCCCCTTGAGCCAGTCGGCCTCGGGCAGCCGCTCCCGACCGGGTCCATAGGAGCCCGCCCGGTGATAGACCCAGCCGAAGCCGTCGGGATCGTGCGCGAACGCGGCCCCTGGCGAGACGTTCGAGAACGAGATGAAGCCGCCAGCCTCGCTCAGGCGTTCGGCCATCGTGGGAACCGCCAGAGAGCAGCCCGTGACCTCGCGCTTGTGCTGGAGGAACTCAGGATGGCCGGCGTCGTGCACGACCAGCTTGCCGTCTTCGATGAGAGCGAGCGCATTGCCCTGAAGCTCGTGGCGCGCCGGCCGGCATCCCGTGGCAAACGTCGCGGAGACGACGCGCGTCGCAGACGGGAAGGCCGAGCGATAGCCGGTGAACTGCGTGGCGCGCTTCGACAGGGCCACGAGGTTCGGCGTCAGATCCGGCCGGATCAGATCGCGGCGCAACCCATCGAGAATGACGACAACAGCTCTGCGCATGAACCCCTCTTGCGTGACCACGTGCGTTTCACAACCGGACAAGGCGGCACCCCTGCCTTTGCGGCGCCCTACTATGGCAGAGCCGGGCGGCGCATGCATCAGGCTCCGAGGCGGGCCATGATCTCGTTCTCGGCCTCGCGCGCCGCCGGCGACCATTCCGCAGCCTTGGAAGCGATCAGGTTCGCCTCGCTCTTCAGGATGAGGCCGTCATCGAGAACCTTGAGCCCGTTCGCCCGCAGGGTGGCACCGGAGGACGTGATATCGACGATCAGATCCGACGTGCCGCTCGCCGGCGTGCCCTCGGTGGCGCCGAGGCTCTCGACGATGCGATAGCTCGAGACGCCCTTGTGGGCAAAGAACTGCCGGGTCAGGTTCGTGAACTTCGTGGCAACGCGCAGCCGCCGCCCGTGCACGCGCCGGAAGGCGACGGCCATCTCCTCGAGGTCGGACATGTGGCGCACGTCGATCCAGCACGCCGGCACTGCGACCACGACGTCGGCGTGACCGTAGCCGAGCCGCTTCAGGAAGCTGACGCGCTCGTCCGCATTGATCATGGCCTCGCGCACCAGATCCTCGCCGGTGATGCCGAGGTGAATCTGACCGGTCTTGAGAAACTGCGCGATCTCGGAGGCGGAGACGTAGGCGACATCGATATTGGGGAA
>JAGRKR010000180.1:4965-6521 GCA_020442225.1 Hyphomicrobiaceae bacterium
AGCAGCGCCGCGGTGGTCTGCTCCATCATGCGGCCCTTGGACGGCACGGCGAAGACGAGCTTGTCCGTCATGCGCTTTCCCCCGTGACCGCCTCGAGCAGACGCTCAGTGTGAATGGCCGAGCCCACGGCCGGCACATCGTGCGGGGCCCCGACCGAGCGCAGCAGCCCATCATAGCGGCCACCGCCGGCGATCGGGCTTTCCGGCCCGAGCAGCGGCGAGACGATCTCGAACACGAAGCCGGTGTAGTACTCGAGCGACCGTCCGAAATCGCCGGAGAACTCGCAGTGCGAGATCTCGACGCCCTGCTGGGCCAGCAGATCGAGCCGGCGCCGGAAGGTGTCGAGGGCGTCTGAGATATCGACGTTGCGCTCGTTCATGATGTCACGCAGCCGCGCCCAGGCGGCCTTCGGCGGCGCCGTCACACCGACGTAGGCCTCGATCAGGTCGGCGGCCGCCTGCGGCAGCGGATCGGCCTTGGCGTCGGCGGCGGCTGTCAGGAGGTTCTCGGCGATCTCCGCAATCGTACGCGCGCCGATCAGCTCGATGCCAGCGTTCGCCAGATAGCTGGCGACGGCCTCCTCGGCCTCGCGCGGGCGCTCGGAGTCGATGACGCCCAGGAGCTCGGGCGGCAGGCCCGCGGCCGAGTGCGACGGCGAATCGACGAGGGCCTGGAGGCTCTGTTGAAAGGCTTCCGGTCGCCAGAACTGATGGCGCAGACGACGGCGCCAGCGCTCCGGCATGTCGACCGCATCGAGCAGCGCCCGGAAAAGCCCGAGATCGCCGATCCGGATCTTCATCTGCTCGAGCCCCGCCTCCTTGAGCGCGGAGACGATGAGAGCCACAACCTCGGCCTCGGCCTTCTCGCGATCGCTCGCGGCGAAGCTCTCGATGCCGGCCTGGCGGAATTCCCGCGGGTGCACGACGCTGCCGCCGCCGGGCTGGAAACGGAACGCCGGGCCATTGTAGCAATAGCGCGCACGCACGTCGGCGCTCGGGTGTCGCTCCATATGCAGCCGGCAGGTCGGCACCGTCAGATCGGGGCGCAGACAAAGCTCCTCGCCTTCCGGATCAGTGAAGACATAGGTGCGGGCCCGCAGGTTCTCGCCGATGACGTCGAGGAAGACGCCGGCCGGCTGGATGATGGCCGGCGCCACGAACTCGTAGCCGGCCGCCGTGAAGGCCGACATGATGACTCCGGCCTGTGCCTCGAGAGCCTGGAATCTTCGCGCCGTTTCTGCTGCCATGCTCCGCTCCGGACCTAACGGTCCTGACTTTGCGCTGCCGGCTTGTGACGCGCCAGCACGTCGGCCACCGCGGCCACCAGCTTGTCCTCGCTCACCGAGAACTGCGCCGGCCGCCCCTCGCGCCACTCCTTGGCGTCCTTGATCTCGGCAGCCATGCGGGCGCCCTCGACCAGATCCTTGATGGTCACCTCGCCCTTGGCGCGCTCGTCGCCGCCCTGAATGACGACGCAGGGCGCATTGCGGCGATCGGCGTATTTCATCTGCGCCTTCATGCCGGACGTGCCGAGGTACATCTCGGCGCGAATACCGG
>JAGRKR010000180.1:6571-7214 GCA_020442225.1 Hyphomicrobiaceae bacterium
CACCACGACCGGACCGTCGCCCAAGCCATCACCGGTCGAGGCGCCCAGCGCCGTGAGCGCGGCTTGCAGGCGCGAGACGCCGATCGAGCAGCCGGTCGCCGGCACGGGCTGCCCCATGAAGCGGGCCACCAGGCCGTCATAACGCCCACCGCTGCCGACCGATCCGAAACGCAACGGCTCGCCGTCCGCCCCGACCGTGCCGACCAGCTCCGCCTCGAAGACCGGCCCGGTGTAATACTCGAGGCCGCGCACGACGCCGGGATCGATGGCGACGCGATCGGTCGCGAAGCCGGCCGCCGAGAGCAGCCTGTCGATCTCCACGAGCTCCTGCCAGCCCTGCCGGCCGGTCTCGCTCGCAGCCACCAGTCTTTCGAGCTCACCCAGCGCGGCATCGCGCGAGCGGCCGCCGGATTGCACGAAGGCCAGCACAGAATCGATCGCCGCGACGTCGAGCCCGGCGCCTTCCGTGAAGTCACCGGACTCGTCGAGCCGCCCGGCTCCGAGCAACGCCGTGACGCCCTCGACACCGAGGCGGTCCATCTTGTCGACGGCCCGCAGCACGGTCAGCCGCCGCCGCTCGGCCGCGGCCCCGGTCGCCGGCAGCCCCAGTCCCTCGAGGACGCCGTCGAGAACCTTGCGGTTG
>JAGRKR010000181.1 GCA_020442225.1 Hyphomicrobiaceae bacterium
CCCGCCGCCAACCCGGCCTTCGACGTGACGCCGGCCCGGCTCGTCAGTGGCCTCGTCACCGAGCGCGGCATTGCCGCGGCCAGCCCGGAAGGCCTGCTGAGCCTCTACCCGGAGGCCGCCGCCCGCCGGCTCGAGGCATGACAGGAGCGCAACCGTGACGGCCACGCCGGACGACGACGAGAATTTCGCCCGTAGCCGGGTCATCGAGACCGCGCTGGCCATGAGCCGCTCCGGCCTGTCGCCCGGACGATCCGGCAATGTTTCCTGCCGCTGGCAGGACGGCATGCTGATCACCCCCACCGGCATGGCCTACGACAGCCTGCTTCCCGAGGATATCGTGCGCCTCGACGGCGATGGCGGCATCGTCTCGGGCCGCCGCCGGCCGTCGAGCGAATGGCGCTTCCATCTCGCGGCCTACGAGGCCCGCCCGGACATGGCGGCCGTCGTGCATACGCACTCGCTGCACGCCACCGTGCTCGCCGCCGCCCATCGGCCGATCCCCGCTTTCCACTACATGGTGGCCGTCGCCGGCGGCAGTGACATCCCGCTCGTGCCCTATGCGACGTTCGGCACTGAGGAGCTGGCCGGGCACGTGGCGCGCGGCCTCGCCGAACGCAGGGCCTGCCTGATGGCCAATCATGGCCAGATCGCCATGGGCGGGGATCTCGACGCGGCGCTGGAGCTTGCGCAGGAGGTCGAGACGCTGGCCGAGCAGTATTGCAAGGTCCAGCTGCTCGGCGAGGTGCGCCTGCTCGACGCCGACGAGATGGCTCGCGTCCTGGAGCGCTTCAAGACTTACGGCCAGAAGGGGCAGGGCTAGCTCGCGGACGGCCCCAGCCGCGCCCGGAAATCGCGTGCGAAGGCATCGACGGCCTGCCAATCGGTGAGAACCGTGTGACCCGAGGGGTCCGGCTTCACGCCTTTCGTGCGCAGGATGGCGTGCAGGACGAGCCGTTTCAGCCAGCCGAGGCGGTTGTCGTGCACCGCGCCTGCAACATGCGCCGTCCGGTCCGGCTGCCAACCCGTCTTCTCGAAAAGCTTCGCCGCGATGCTGCGGATGGCGGCCTGCTCGGCCGGATCACGCGAGGCCGCCGACAGGCTGACCGAGACGAAGGCCGTCGGCAAGCAACGCAGTTGCTCCGCATGAGCTGCAATGAAGCGCTCGAGTGCGGGCTGGTACTGTCCGACATGGATGGAGCCGGCCAGGATGGCTGCGTCCCACGCTTCGGTTGCCGTTTCCGATCGCTCCGAGCCGAGTTCGCGCAGGCGAACCACGCAACCGACAGCCTCCAGGCGGCCGGCCAGGCGATGGGCGACGGCCTCGGTCTGGCCCTCGCTGGAGGCGAACGCGATGAGTACGCGAAGCATGTCATGCGGCCTTCTGGCAGGACGAGCCGGTCGAAATGTTCACTCGTCCCGGCGGCGGCCGCGTTGACCGGTGTCAACCGGCGTGGGCCTGACCCGCTGCCAATAAGAAAAGGCGCAACCCGGCGGCTGCGCCTTCTCGCGACGTCGTGGATCGGCTGCTCTGCCGCCTACTTCTTGCAGACGTCGATCCAGGAATAGCAGGTCCAGCCCCAGGCGCCGGTCTTGCTGCACTTGTAGCGCTCGCGGCGGAAGGTGTCGGTCTGGATCGGCCAGTTGCCGGTGGTCTGGGCCACGATCTCCCAGGCCTGGAACCTGGCCATCGACTCGGTCGGGGCCTGGCCCTTGCCGCGGCGGGTGACGCACTTTGCGCCGGACTTCGCCTTGGTGACCTTGGCCTTCTTGGGCTTGGCGCTCTGAGCCAAGGCGTCGCTGACAGGTGCGAGAGACAGCGCGGCGACACCGGCTGAAAGCAGGAGCGCAGACAGAATCGTCTTCATCGGATCGGTCCTCCGGATCGGCGGTTCGAGCGGATCGGCGCCTGCGGGCAGGCGATCGGCCCCGATGGATGCGCAGGAGACATCCTCACGAAGCACCTGGAGCGATCCCGGACGCGACGAAAGCGGGGTCCGATCCATGGGCAGGATGCAACGCTCGCGACTCCATCTGATACGAGTCTGCTCTATCCGCCTGCTGGCGCATCGACAAGGCTAGCGGGACGCTTTTTCAGCGCTCGTGGCCGCAGCGCATCGCGCGCCGCCGAACCGCCCGTCGCGCCCCGCTCAGACGATCTCGTTCACGAGATTCGTCTCGCCGCGCCAGATGCGTTCGAGGTTGGCCATCAGGATGTCGAGAACGTTGTCCTCGTAGCGGCGCGTCTCGCCGGCGGTATGGGGCGTGATGATGACGTTCTCCATCGCCCAGAGCGGCGAGGAGGCGGGGAGCGGCTCTTCCACGGTGCAGTCGAGCGCTGCGGCGGTCAGCCGGCCGGCCTGGAGTGCGGCGATCAGCGCCGGCTCGTCGACGACCCGTCCGCGCGCCACGTTGACGAGATGCGCACCGGGCTTCATGCACGCCAGCGTCTCGGCATTGACCAGATTCTCCGTGTCCGGCGTCAACGGGCAGGTCAGCGCCACGATGTCTGCTTGCGGCAGCAGCTTGGCCAGGTCCCTGTCGCTGTGCACGGCGTCCGCGTCCCCCTTGCCGCGCGAGGGATCGCGGCGGGTTGCGACGACCTTGAGATCGAAAGCGCGCGCCAGACGGGCGAGGCGGTTGCCGATGGCCCCGAGGCCGACGATCAGCAGGGTCTTGCCGCCAAGCTCGTCCTCGCGCTGGGAGATGTCCGAGATCATGCCGCGCCAATGCTTGCGCGCCTGGTTGTCCCGCCCCGTGTGGAGCTGGCGCGCCAGGGCCAGGATGAGCGACATGGCATGCTCGGACACCGCATTGGCATTGACGCCCTTGGCGTTGGCGAGCCGCACGCCACGGCTGCGGAAGAGGTCCTGGTCGTATTGGTCGATGCCCGCGCTGATCGACTGCACGTAGCGCAGGCGCGGCGCCCGCTCGAGCAGGTCGTTGCTCCACAGGCCCGAGACCAGCAATACATCGGCCTCCGCGATGCCGGCCGCCAGCCCTGCCTTGTCGCGCACCTCGACGTGGGAGATGCCCGTTCCGCGCAGAGTGAACCGCTCGGCCATCCTGTAGGCGACGTGGGCAAAGCAGATGTTCAGCGCCTCGCGGCTCGGAAAAGGCGCAGCGGACATGGCGGGCTCCTTGCTGGATCGGGGGTTCGACGTGGTGGCGTGCGGCCAGAGACTGCCATCCGTGCCGCCCGTGGGCAACCGGCAATGAGCTGCGGGACGGACTGCCTGGGGGCTTGCCCTGTCGGGAAGAGATTGCTTCAATCCGACGATTGGAGAGTTTTCTCATGCTTGCCGGACGAGGGACAGGAGAACAAGGATGGCGCAGGACGCCTACACGCTGGAGCAGTACGTCACGGACATCCGGGCCATCGTCCGGGAGGAGACGGACGAGGATCGGGTCACCTCGCGCATCGCGCCGCTGGCCAAGCGCCTGGCTGCCGCGCCCGGCTGGCTCAAGCCGGGGCACCGCAAGTGCGACGAGAAGCAGGGCTTCGGCGTGCATCTGCTGCACGAGGAGCCAAATCACGATCTCGCGGTCTTCCTGATCGCCTGGCTCCCCAACCGGGGCACGATGCCTCACAACCACAAGACCTGGGCGGTGGTGGCCGGCATCGAAGGGCTCGAGCAGGAGGTCGAGTGGCATCGTCGCGACGATGGCGCGCGCACGGGCTACGCCGACCTCGAGCGTGTCGGGGAAAGCGTCATGACCGCCGGCGACGTCACGACCTGCCGGTCCGACGACATCCATAGCGTGTGGAATGTCGGCAGCGAGATTTCCATGTCGCTGCACACCTATGGCCGTCACATCAACTTCACCGGCCGCTCCGAGTTCGATCCGGAGCGCAAGGCCGAGCGGCCGATGGTAGTGACCGTCGAGGACAAGCAGTAGGTGTCTGCGGCGCGTCCCGTCAGTAGACCTTGAGCGGGAAGTAGCGGAGGAACAGCTCCTCCGCGCGCCCACTCTCGCGCACCTGGCGCAGTGCCGCGTTGATCATCGACTTGAGCTCGCCATCGTTGCGCCGGATGGCGATGCCGATGCCGTCGCCGAAGAAGCGCGGCTCGGCGAAGGGGCCACCGCGAAACTCGCAACACCCCTTCGACATCGTGCCGTTGAGCCAGAAGCTGAGGCTGAAACCGTCGTCGAACAGCAGATCGAGCTTGCCGCCCGCCAGGGCCTCGCGCGCGCGATCGGAGCTTTCGAACAACTCGATCTTGGCGTCCCGGAAGAACGCCTTGAGATACATCTCGTGCGCCGAACCCTTGAGCACGCCGATCCGCTTGCCTTCGAGGCCCTCCGGCGTCATGGCGAGCTTGGGGGCCACGCGACGCGCGGCGAAGCGCGCGGGCGTATGGTAGTAGCGGTCGGTGAAATCGACCGACTTCAAGAGCTCCGGCGTAATGCGATGGGAGGCGATGATGGCGTCGCCCTCGCCCTTGCGCAGCGCGGCGACGAGATCGGCCCAGGGGCGCACCTGGATCTCGCAGGTCACGTTGGCTTCGAGGCAGATCGCCCGGGCGATGTCGATGTTGAAGCCCGTGAGGACGTTGTCCTCGTCGAGGTAGTTGAACGGCGGGAAATCGTTGGCGGTCAGGAAGCGGATGCTCGCGCGCGGGGCGGGCGGGGGAGTGCCCGTGCGGGGCGGGGCGGCGCGGGTAGCGCCGTCCTTTGGCGTCTGTGCGGCGCCCTCCAGGCATCCCCAGGCCAGCAGCAGGGCTGTCGCAAGCACGCCCCACAGGCTGGTGGTGAAGCGCATCGGCATGGTTCCCACTCCTGATCGTCCGCCGGCTCCGCGTCTGGACGGCGACCCGCTCCAGGACGCAGCTCGCAGCATCGCGCGGCTCGGCGTCGGCAATGCGGCGCCTCGGTACCTACCCGATGCCACCCGGTGAGCGTCAAGCCTAGAGTGCAAACGAGTGCCGGATGCCGGAGCCGGACGTCCACATAAGACGATGACGTCTCCACGCATACAGCGATTCGATCCCGGCGCGACGGGGATGGGGGAGGCGGGGACGGTGCTGCTCGGCAGCCGGGCCAGACGGCGACGCAGCGTCACGGTCGTTCCCGCAGGGCGCGTCGCCGATGGGCAGCCGGGGTCGTCCGCCGTCGGCCTGCTCGAGCGCCTGCGCCACGTGGGGACGGCCTGCGCGACCGCGCCTACTTCGTCATGGCGGGATCACGAGCTCATCGAGCCGGACTTGGAATTCCTGCTCGGCCGTCGCATCGACCGGGCCACGCTCGCGCGCGCAGCGCGTCTGGCCGCGGCCGCCGATGGTGCGGCGCACCAGGTCCTGCTGGCGCAGCGCTGGGTGGAGCCTGAAGATTACGCAGCACTTCTCGCAGAGCGGCTGGGCCTGCCGGTCTTCTCTGCCGGGCGTTTGTCGCAGGGCGCGGTCAGGCCCGCTCGCGTCGAGCTCTGGCAGGGCGCGCAGGCGGTCGCGATCACGGTGGCCATCGGCGCGGCAACGGTGACGCTCCTCGATGCGAGCAGTGCTCCGCCCCGTGTGGTGGCCGGTCACGTGGCGGCGCTGGCGGCGCGCGGGCATGCGGTGATGCTGGCGACCGCCGGTGTCGTCGGCGATCTCGCGGCCATGCTCGAGCGGGGGCCGAACCTGCGGGAGGCCGTGTTCGGCCTGCGTCGCCGCCACCCCGCGCTCTCGGCGGCCTATCCCGTGGCGATCTGGCAGCTCGTGCTGCTGACCTCGCTGATCGGGCTGACCCTCGGCGGCATGATCATGGCGCCGGCCGCAGCCTTCCTGCTCGTCTCGGTGCTGGTGTCGTTGCCGTTCCTGTGCGTCGTCCTGCTGCGCTCGGTGGCTCTGGTCGAGCTGCTCGGGACGGGGCGTAAGACGCCAACGGCCGACCGGCTCGCGGACAATCGGCTGCCCTCCTACACGGTGCTCGTGCCGCTGTTCCGCGAGGTCGCGGTGCTCGGGCAGATCGTCGATGCACTGGGGCGGCTGGACTATCCCGCGTCCAAGCTGCAGATCCTGCTCATTCTCGAAGAGGTCGACGGCATGACGCGTGCCGCCGTGGCGGGGATGACGCTGCCCGGCAATTTCGAGGTCGTAATCGTGCCGGACGCGCAACCGCGCACGAAGCCGAAGGCCCTCAATTACGCGCTCGCGCGCGCACGCGGCGAGCTGGTCGCCGTCTATGACGCCGAGGATCTGCCCGCGCCCGATCAACTTCGGCAAGCCGTCGCGGCTTTCTCCGACGGGCGACGGCGTCTCGCCTGCGTGCAGGCGCGGCTCAACATATACAACACGCACAGGAGCTGGCTGACGCGGCACTTCATGCTCGAGTACTCGGCGCTGTTCGACGGACTGCTGCCGGCGCTCGATCGCTCCCGATTGCCGCTGCCGCTCGGGGGGACCTCCAATCACTTTCGCGCCGACGTCCTGCGTGCTGTCGGCGCCTGGGACCCCTTCAACGTGACGGAGGATGCCGATCTCGGCTTTCGACTGGCGCGGGCCGGCTGGAGTGTCGGCATGATCGAGTCGGTGACGCTCGAGGAAGCGCCCGTCGGCTTCGGCGACTGGTTGCCTCAGCGCACGCGCTGGCTCAAGGGCTGGATGCAGACGTACCTCGTGCATCTGCGCAACCCGCGCCTGCTCTATCGCGAGCTCGGCATGCGCGGTGTGGTGGGTTTCGTGGTCGTCATGGGCGGCCAGCTGCTGTCGACGCTCGCCTATCCCGTATTCACCGCGCTACTCGTGCTCGGCGCCATCTTCGATGCGCTTCTGGCGGTGCCTCGCGGGCCATGGGGTCAAGCCCTTCTCGTCGTGGCGCTGCTCAATCTCGTGCTTGGCCATGTCAGCGCGATGCTACTGGCCGCCGTCGCCGCCGGTCGCAGGGCGGGCCGGCCGCCGCTTGCGCTCGTGCTTTCCATGCCGGTCTACTGGCTGCTCATTTCGCTCGCCGGCTACCGGGCGCTCTTCCAGCTCATGCGCGATCCGTTCCTGTGGGAGAAGACCGATCATGTCGGGCTCGCCACCGGTCGGCGCACTCTCCTGCCGTCACTCGCAGGAGCGGCCGCATCGTGGAGCCGACCGGTGTAGACTCGGCGCATCCACTGACCTAACCTGTCGTCTCCAGGCGGAATTTCCAGAGAGACGGGAGTCGGGCATGAGACTGAACAGACGTGCTATCGCAGCATTGAGCGCCGTTTCGCTCATCGGGTCGAGCATCACCCTGCCGAGCGCCGCACACGCCAAGCCCGACCAGATTACGATCTATACTGGTCCGCTCAACACCAGCTACTACATCATCGGCGGCTGGCTCGCGACGCTGCTCCAGAAGGACGGCGTCAAGGCCAACAGCGAGAACGGTGGCGCCGTCGCAAACATCATTCGCGTCTCCGGCAACGTCAAGTCGATCGGCATGACCAGCGCGGTCCTGACGCCTGTCGCGAAGGCTGGTGAGAAGCCGTTTGCGAAGCCGATCTCCAACACCTGCGCCATCCAGACGTTCGCGCATGCCGCCTTCCAGCTCCTGGTGAGGAAGGACAGCGGGGTCAAGGCGGCTGCCGATCTCAAGGGCAAGAAGTTCTCTTACCAGGCCCCCGGCACGATCTCGAATTTCACGTTCGTGCACTACCTCCAGGTGCATGGGATGAAGCTCACTGACGTCCAGGGTGCCGTCGGTGGCCAGGTCTTTGGCTCCGATGGTGTGAAGGACCGGCGTTTCGTCGGCTTCGTCGCCATGAGCAGCTATCCCTCTGCCCCCTATGCCGATGCCGCGCGCTCGGTGCCGTCGATGCTGCTGCCGATCGATGACGCCACGTTCGCCAAGCTTCAGAAGCTCAATCCCGGCTATGACCGCGCCATTGTCCCGGCCGGCACCTATCAGGGACAGGATAAGCCCGTCCCCTCGTTCGGCACGGTGTCCTACATTTTCATGAACACGGGCAGCTCCGAGGCGGACCAGTACTACGTCACGAAGATGCTGCACACGCATTGGAAGGACTTCTACGCCACGCATGCGGCCACCCGCTACGTCACGCTGAAGACGGCCGCGAAGATCCCCGGTACTCCGCTTTGCCCGGGCGCCGCGAAGTACTGGAAAGAGGTAGGTGCCCTCTGACGATGAGTAGGCCCCGGCCACTCGGCCGGGGCCTGCCCGGCGCCAGAACGCTGTGACCGAAGGGGTGGGACTGAGGCACGGCAAACGCCCTCGCACGTGATGGCGGCGGCCGCGAGCAGGATGTTGGGTGGGGCAATCCGTGAGCGTCGCTGATCGAGAAGGTCTGCCATCCTGGCGGAATGACATTCTTCCGTTCTTTCAGGGCTTCGACCTGAAGAAGGCGGCTTCCCTCGTCGCCATCGCCATGTCGGCCTATCACCTCTACACGGGTTATATGGGCGAGCCCGTGCCTGAGATGCACAGGCCGATGCACCTCGCGTTTGCTCTGTCGGTGCTGTTTCTCGATACCACCGCCACGGGGCTGACCGGTATCCGGCGCTGGCTGGCGATCGCCTGGGACATGGCCGTGATCGGCCTCCTGGTGGCATCCACCGCCTACCTCGTGCTCCATGTTCCCTATGTCCAGAGCCGGCTGCAGTTCGTCGAGCCAGTGACTGGCCTGGAGCTGCTCTTGAGCGTCGGTCTGATGCTCGTCATCCTCGAATCCGCCCGGCGCACGACCGGCTGGGTGCTGGTGTTCGTCGTGCTCGCCAGCATCCTCTACGCCATGTACGGCAATCACCTGCCCAATCCGTTCTGGCACGCCGGCAAGTCTCTCGGCGAGGTCATGGAGCTGATGTACCTCACCACGCTCGGGATCTGGGGAACGCCGCTCGGCGTGACGGCGAGCTATATCTTTCACTTCGTGTTCTTCAGCGCCCTCCTGATCGCCTCCGGCGCCGGCCGGTTCTTCACCGATGCGGCCAATGCACTGACGGGCAGGCGGGTCGGCGGGCCGGCCAAGACGGCCGTCGTCTCCAGCGCCTTCATGGCCTCCGTGTCCGGCACGGCTGCCGGTAACGTCGTGACGACCGGGTCCTTCACCATCCCGGCCATGAAGGCGGCCGGCTACCATCCGACCTTTGCCGCGGCGGTCGAGGCGGTGGCCTCAACGGGCGGCCTGGTGACGCCGCCGGTGCTGGGCGCGACCGCGTTCGTCATGGCCGAGATGACCGGAATCTCCTACGCCGACATCGCCGTCGCCACGATCCTGCCGGCTGTCCTCTACTACATCGGCACCTACGTCACAGTGGACCTCGAGGCCCGCCGGCTCAAGCTCGCGCCGATGCGTGAGGCGGACATCCCGAGCCTTGTGGCCGTCTTCCGCTCCCGCGGCTACCTGCTCTTGCCGCTGCTGGCCCTGGTCTACTTTATCGTGGAGGGCTATACGCTGGTGCGTGGCGCCATCTGGGCGATCATATCGCTGTTGGTGCTGCTGCTCATATTCGACCGCGAGAGCCGGCGGCGCATCGTCTGGATACTCTGGGATACGTTCACGCAGGCGCCCCGCATGATCGCCCAGATCACGGTTGCCGTGACGATCGGCGGCATCCTGGTCGGCGTCATCGTGCAGACCGGCATCGGCGTGCGGCTCTCGGCGATCATCCTCGATCTGGCCGGCGGCCAGCTCTTCACCATCCTGCTGTTGACGATGCTGTTCTCGATCGTGCTCGGCATGGGCATGCCCGCCACCGGCGCCTACATCATCCTGGCGCTGCTGCTGGCGCCCGGCATGGTGAAGCTGGGTGTACCGCTCATGGCGGCGCACATGTTCATCTTCTACGGCGGCGCCAAGTCGAACATCACGCCGCCTGTCGCCATCGCGTCGTTCGCGGCGGCGGCCATCGCCGGTTCACCGCCGATGCGCACGGCCTGGCGCTCGTTCATCATCGGCCTGCCGATCTACATCCTGCCCTTCATGTTCGTCTACTCGCCGGAGTTGCTCGGGATCGGCGGCTACGGCTTCGGCACGATGTGGCGGTTCATCACGGCCGCCTTCGGCATCGTGTCCATCAACCTCGCGTGTGTGGGCTGGTTCCTGCGGCCGCTCGCGACCTGGGAGCGCCTGCTGGCGCTGGTTGCCGCGGGCGTCCTCATCTTCCCGGGGGTCTGGTACGACCTGGCGGGCTTCTCCCTCTTCGCGGCGCTGATCGGCTGGTGCTACGCGACGCGTGGGCCGGGCAGGGCCACGGACAGCGCCCGGTGACCGTCGCGCACCGACGCGACGGGAAAACCGCCCGTCAGCGTGCCTGGTCGGAATGGGCGGCGCGGCTGTCCTGCGGGGCGTCCTCCCGGCGCTCGGTCATGCCGTAGTCGCGCATGACACCGGCCACCCGGAGCCGATAATCCTTGAAAATGCCGTTGCGCCCGGCAGCCTGCGTGGCGCGGTGCCCCTGGTGGTTGCGCCAGGCGGCCACGGCGGCCTCGTCTCGCCAGAACGACAAGGACAGCATCTTGCCGGGCTCGGTGAGGCTTTCGAACCGCTCGACGGAAATGAAGCCGTCGGCCTTCTCGAGCTCCGCCTTGAGGCGGGCGGCATGGCCGAGGTAGCTCTCCTTGCGACCATCGGCCGGCCAGACCTCGAAGATGACGGCAATCATCGCCATATCCCCTGTTGGAAAGACGTTAGGAAGTGGTTGCCTCTGCGGTCCGAGCCTGACATCAGCTGGTGCCGTGATCGGCGCTGGCCAGCATCTCAGTGCCGACGGGCAAGCGCAACTGCTACCTGATGCACGTCAGTGGTGACCGGCTGGAGCACGGAGGCGAAAGGATGGTTTACCGCCATCCACGGGTGAGTGGCGACGCAGTCAATGGCGGATTGACAGCGGTCACATCACTTTGAAGAATAAATTGTGAGACATGACGTCCAATTGGCAGTATCAAGCACCGCGCCACGGTCAGGCAAGGCCGGGCCAGAATTCGGGAGGAACGAATGTCGCAAGCCTCAGCCGCGCTGGAGCGCCGCGGGGTTTCCCCAACCGACATTGAAGACCCCAACTACTTCCACAAGGTGATCGATTGCCAGTGGGCGTGTCCAACGCACACACCGGTGCCGGAGTACATCCGGTTGATCGCCCAGGGCCGCTATGCAGCGGCCTATCTGTTGAACTGGGAGAGCAATGTTTTTCCAGGCATCCTCGGCCGGGTCTGTGACCGGCCGTGCGAGCCTGCCTGCCGTCGCGGCCGTGTCGAGGAGAAGCCCGTCGCGATCTGCCGCCTCAAGCGCGTGGCGGCCGATCACAAGGGTGAGATCGATGCCTTCATTCCCAAGGCTCCGGCCGAGCGGAACGGCAAGCGCGTCGCCCTGATCGGCGGCGGCCCGGCCGCGCTGACGGTTGCCCGCGATCTGTTGCCGCTTGGCTACACCTGCGTGCTTTTCGAGAAGGACCCGCAGGGCGGCGGCCTGATGCGCACGAACATCCCGTCCTTCCGCCTGCCGGTCGAGGTGCTCGACGAGGAGGTCGGTCGCGTCGTCTCGATGGGTCTCGAGGCCCGTTTCGGGCACGAGATCAAGAGCCTCAAGGCGGTGCTCGACGAAGGGTTCGACGCGGTGTTCGTCGGCACCGGTGCGCCCAAGGGCAAGGACCTGTCCATTACCGGTCGCGCCGAGGCCGACAAGAACATCCACATCGGCATCGACTGGCTGACCTCGGTCGCCTTCGGTCACGTGGAGAAGGTCGGCAAGCGCATCGTCGTGATCGGCGGCGGCAACACGGCGATGGATTGCTGCCGCACCGCGCTGCGCCTCGGTGCCGAGCATGTGACGGTCACCGTGCGCAGCCCGCGCAAGGACATGAAGGCGTCGGACTGGGAGATCGAGGAGGCCGAGCACGAGGGCATTCCGATCCTCGACAACCACAATCCCAAGGCATTCCTGCTCGACAAGGGGCGCCTCGTCGGCGTCCGGTTCGAAAAGATGCGGGCGGAATACACGGATGGTCGCCGCAAGCTCATCGCGACCGGCGAAGAGATCGATATCCCCTGTGACGACGTGTTGATGGCCATCGGCCAGGAGAACGCCTTCCCCTGGATCGAGCGCAACATCGGCCTGACCTTCAACGAATGGGAGATGCCCACGGTCGACAAGGCGACGATGATGTCGACCCGCCCGGGTGTGTTCTTCGGCGGCGATGCCGCCTGGGGACCCGAGAACATCATCTGGGCCGTCGCTCACGGCCACAAGGCGGCGATCTCGATCGACCTGTATTGCCGCGGCCAGGATCTCACCAAGCGCCCCAACTCCGCATCGACTCTCGTCAGCCAGAAGATGGGCATTCACGAGTGGTCGTACGACAACGATTTCTCGCCCGAGCGGCGGGTGCCGGTGCCGCATGCCGACCTCAATGTCTCGCTGCGCAATCTGAAAGTGGAAGTCGAGCTCGGCTATGACGATCAGCTTGCGCTCAAGGAGGCGCATCGCTGCCTGAATTGCGACGTGCAGACCGTCTTCACGCGCTCGTTGTGCATCGAGTGCGACGCCTGCGTCGACATCTGTCCGGTCGATTGCATCAACTTCACCGACAACGCGCCGGAGGCCGAGCTGCGCGCCGGCCTCAGGGTGCCGTCGAGCAATCAGGCGCAGGACATCTACGTTTCCGATCGGCTCAAGACCGGTCGGATCATGGCCAAGGACGAGGATGTCTGCCTGCACTGCGGCCTCTGCGCCGAGCGGTGCCCGACGGGCGCCTGGGACATGCAGAAGTTCACGTTCGTCGAGGCGCAGGCGGCCAAGGCCTGCCTCAACCATCACATGGCTTACATCAAATGAGCGGCATCAACGACTTCGTCATCAAGATCGCGACGGTCAACGGCTCGGGCTCGGCCAGTGCCAATCTCATGCTGACCAAGAGCATCTTCCGCATGGGCGTGCCCGTCAGCCCCAAGAACATCTTCCCGTCCAACATCCAG
>JAGRKR010000182.1 GCA_020442225.1 Hyphomicrobiaceae bacterium
GCTGGCCCCGTTCGTCTAGAGGCCTAGGACGCCGGCCTCTCACGCTGGAAACAGGGGTTCGATTCCCCTACGGGGCGCCATCTACAAGAATTCTAGTTGATAGCTTCTAGTTCTCAACCAAGAAAGACTCGTCCGGCCTATGCTGGCGAGATGACTGACAATATCGATTCACGCGAGCGCATCGAGCAAATCTGGCTCCAACCAGACCGGCCGGTACTGTTTCGCCGCGGCAAGGGGCATCTCCTTGCGCGACTACCGTATCGCAAAGACAACTACGAGTGGCTCAGGGCAGATCGCCCTCGTCGCCCTAGCTGGCATGGTGGGCGCAAGAAGTATTGGGAATTGCCTGCAAAGTGGTTCAATGACATTGTTACCCGCAGCTTGGATCGGTGGGGGCAAATCTACATCATCCAGCCGTATCGCGCGCAAGAGACGTGCGCTCCAGCGTGCTGGAATGCCGAAGGCTACGAGTGCGAATGTTCCTGCATGGGGGCGAGACATGGCTCTCATGCTTCGGGAATGGGTTGGCTTGTCGTCTCCGATGTCTTCGCTACCCGTTGGCGGGATGGCGAACTTGCATGCCGGCTTCTAAGCCGCCAACCACCCCCCGCATAGAACCCATAGGCCAGATCCGCGAGGATTGGCAGGCGCAGTAAGGCAAGAAATCATATTGCTACCTCAATCACATACGTGTTCGCACTCTTATTCAGTACGGCGCGCCACTCTTTGTCTCACGCGCTGATCGCGCTCCGACGGGGCGGGCTGTTCGCCCGGCGCCCCTTGGGTGCTGGAACGCCGCGCACTCGACGCCCCCCATTCAAGGCGCGCCACTTCTGCCTGCAGGCCGATGGCGGGCCGTTGCCTGGCGCCAATCAGGCGACCGCGCTGTCCTGCTCCACGCAGATCGCTCGGCTATCGGCTTCGGACAAAGGCTCGTCGAGGAGCGCGCAGTGGTGCGGCATGTTTCGGCCGGAGCCCACGCCTTTGCAGAAGTGCCGACACGTGTAACAGGCACCGAATGGGCGGCTGCCATTGCGCGCAATCATCATGTGGAGCGCGGCCCTGAGCACCTCGACGACCTCTTCGAGCTGCTCCGGCGCCGAACCTTCGAGGTCGGCCGCGAGCGACAGAATAGGATCGTGCCGTAAGGCTTGCGCGCCCGTCGACGTCAGCTCCAGCATCACCGAACGCCGGTCGCGCGGACTCGGCTCGCGCGTGACGTGCCCTTTCTGCTCAAGCGCAATCAGCGTCTGCGAGACCGTGCCGCGCGTGGAGCCCAGGTACTCCGCAAGTGCGGCTGGCGTGCGCGAGAAGCGATTGGCGCGGGCGACGAAGCGCAGCGCCTCCCATTGCGCCGGATTGAGTTCGCCCGCAGCTTCGCCGCGGCGTGCGAGCCGGTCCAGCCGGTCGATGAGGTGGGCCGCGTCGATGGCCACAGGAGAAGGCATAGTAGCGACTCGATATTAGTTGTTGACGGCACATGCGGGAGCGGGCATATGATAGCCAGTCGCTACTAGTTACGCAACCCACCCGGGAGACGCATGATGCGAACCATCTCCAACCTCGCCGCCGCGGCCGTATTTGGCCTCGCTGCGCTGCCAGCCACAGCGCACGACATCACAGCGAAACGCGATCCCAAAGTCCCGCCTGCCTTCGATATCATCGGAGCGAAGGCGACAACTGATGGACGGCTCGCGACCTTCGTCATGGAGGTCGCCGGCAAGGCCGGCACGGTCAAGCCCAAGAAGGTCGGCAAGCTCCAAGGATCGAAGGTCGACGCCTATGTCTGGCCGACGAAGCTCGATCCATCGGCCGTCGGCTTCGCGAAGGGTTCGGGCATTCTGGCGCTCGCGATCACGGCGCATCCCGATTTCGACGATACCCCCCTCTTTGACGAGAACGGCGACGGCGACCCGAATAACGATGGCGCCGACTGGCACTCGCACTGGGTCGTTCTGGTCGAGGACAAGGCGTGTGCCGGCGGCCTCAAGGTGCGCGATATCTCGCCTGGCCAGGACGTACTCCCCGCAACCGCGCCGGGCTTGCCTATCGCCCTCGACAGCCCCGGCATGAGCCCGATCATCAAGGGCGCTACAGTGCGGATCACAGTGCCGGTCCAAGGGGCTGAGAACGTCAACTTCGATGCGGTCGCGGCCAAGTTGCAGGTCCACGAGCAGGGCAAGACGCCGCTGCTCTGCGTCACCGGCACCTACAAGGTCGCCTCCGGCAAGCTCACGCTGCCCGGCGTGATCATGCGCAAAGGCAAGTGAGCCCTCGTCACCGCCTCCACCCCTGACCTCCGAAGGAGAAAGCCATGAAGCAGAAAGCCACATTTTATCACGCGGGATGCGGCGTGTGCGTAGACGCCGAGAAGCGAATTGCAACCGCCCTCGACCCCGCTGCCTATGATGTCGAGATCGTGCACCTCGGGACTGACCGGAACCGTCTCGCGGAGGCCGAGTCGGCCGGCGTGAAGTCGGTTCCGGCGCTCGTCATCGACGGTCAGCCGTACCACATCAATTTCGGCGCCGCGCTTTCGGCACTGAAGTAGAGTTCTGGCGATCCTTCACGCGCGGCGGCATGGTGCTCATGAGAGCATGGGCTCATGCCGCCGGATTTCATGCCGCCAGTTTAATGACATACCAGTAGGACCTGCGCGCAGGTCCTACGCACGTGAGGCTTGAGCTGATCGCCACGCCGAGGCTCGGCTCATCGCGCGGCGATCACGGCGGCGCGTCGAGGGCGACGAGCAGATTGAGATCGATGCGGCGCAGACTGGTCACGCTTCCAAAGCCCTCCGATGCCAGCCGCGACCAGCTTTCGGCCCGCGCGGGCGGCTCTGCCCGTGGCCACCGGCGTTATTCATCTTGCAGATGTCGCCATATCAATAATCGATTTGATAAATCATAGCGCCGCCTCCAAGCTTGCTCAACACGACCGACCGGAGCGAGCCATGGGACAGATCGACAGCCTGAAACGAGAGATCAAGGCGCTGGTGTTCGACCAGTACGGCACCATCGTCGACATGCAGACGGGGCTGACCGAGATCGCGACGCCGTTTCTGCGAAAGAAGGGCTGGTCGGGAAATCCCCACCAGTTCGTCACCTGGTGGCGGCGCACGCATTACGAGAATTCCATGATCGACGCCTTGTGCGACCGCGGCCACACGCCATACCGGCAGATCGGGCATCGCGCCGTCTCCTACGTCATGGATCGCTGCGGGTTCAGCTACAGCCAGGACGAGGTGCGCTGGCTCGTCTCCGAAATCGAGAAGCTGAAGCCCTTCCCGGACGTGCTGGCGGCGCTCGGACAACTGCGCAACGCCGGCTACAAGCTCGTCATCCTCTCGAATGGCGACCGCGACATGCTCGAGGCGGCCGGTCCGCACATCGGCTTCCCCTTCGACAAGGTGATCTCGGTCGAGGAAGCCGGCTACTTCAAGCCGCACTGGAAAACCTACGCCAAGGCCGCCGAGCTGATCGCACTCGACCGCTCGAGCTGCCTCTTTGTCGCCAACCATGCCTTCGACTGCATCGGCGCCAAGTCCTACGGCATGCGGACCGCCTTCATCGATCGCCGCAAGCGGCCGTTCGGCGAGACGCCGCATCAGGCGGACATCATCGTCTCGGACTTCGCAGAGCTGGCCCGAACGCTCTGCTGAGGTGGCTTGGCGCGGATGCTCGCGAGAGCGCGGCAAGTTCCCTCTTTCCCGGACCTGAGATTTGGCGATGATGAAGCCGACATCGGGCCACAACGGGGAAGCAACGGATGGCGCCAACGCCGATCGGTTCGTCTGAGAGCCGGCTTCGCGAGCAGATGGTCACGCTCGGACGATCCCTGTTCGATCGGGGGCTGTCGCCGGGCTCCAGTGGCAATATCAGCGTCAGGCTCGACGATGGCTGGCTGCTGACGCCGACAAATGCCTGCATGGGCTTCCTCGATCCCGCGCGGATCTCGAAGCTCGATTGGCAGGGCAAGCTGATCAACGGCGATCCCCCTTCCAAGGAAGCGTTCCTGCATCGCGCGATGTACGAGACGCGCGCCGCCGCGGGCGCCATCGTGCATCTTCATGCCACGCATTCGGCCGCCGTCTCGTGCATGGATGGCCTCGACTCCAGCAGCTGCATCCCGCCACTCACGCCCTACTTCGTCATGAAGATCGGCCGGCTGCCGCTGGTGCCGTATTACCGTCCGGGCGATCCCGCACTCGGACCCGCCATTGCCGGGCTGGCGGGAAAACATGCCGCCGTGCTGCTCGCCAATCACGGCCCCGTGGTCTCGGCCGCCAACCTCGAAGGCGCGGTCTACGCCGCCGAGGAGCTCGAGGAGACGGCGAAACTGTTCTTGCTGCTGCAGACGGCCAAGGTGCGCCCGCTGGATCGCGCCGGGATTGCCGAGCTCAAGGAAGCGTTCAAGCTGGACATCGAGCTGTAGTTGGAATTTCTCGTGGTCTGGGCAGGAGGCGATTGCCGCGATGAATGAGCGCGGGAAGCCCGCGCCTGCCTGAGCGCAACCCCACGCCCAAGCCGGTCGGGAGGACCGTCCCATGCTCATCGGTGTCATCGCGGACGACTTCACCGGCGCCAGCGACATCGCCAACACGCTCGCCAAGGGCGTTGCCGGCGAAGGGGGCTTGGCCACGACCCAATTCCTCGGTGTGCCCAAGCGCCCCGCCGCCGCCGATTGCGAGGCCGGCGTCATCGCGCTCAAGACCCGGTCGTGCACGGCAAGCGAGGCGGTGACGCAGTCGCTAGCCGCACTCGAATGGCTTCGCGCGCAGGGTTGCCGCCAATTCGTGTTCAAGTACTGCTCCACGTTCGACTCGACGCCCGACGGCAATATCGGACCGGTCGGCGAGGCGCTCGCCGATGCACTCGGCGTCAAGGGCGTCGTCGCCTGTCCGGCATTCCCCACTGCCGGTCGGACGATCTACCAGGGCCATCTCTTCGTCGGCGACCGGCTGCTCGACGACTCCGGGCTCGAGACGCATCCGCTCAACCCGATGACCGATCCCGATCTCCGGCGCTGGCTGTCGCGGCAATGCCGGACGCCGGCCGGTCTCGTGTCGTGGTCGACCGTGCGGCGCGGCGCCGAGGCTGTAGCCGCCAGCCTCGCCGAAGCAGCGGCACGCGGCGAGACGCTGGTGATCGTCGACGCCATCACGGACGACGATCTGCTCGTGCTCGGCGAAGCTCTCGCGAGCGCTCGCCTCGTCACCGGCGGCTCCGGCATCGCGCTCGGGCTGCCGCGCAACTTTCTCCGGGCGGCGGCGGCGCGCGGCCAGTCGGCGCACTTCTCGGGTCTCAAGGGCCGTGCTGCCGTGCTGGCCGGAAGCTGCTCGCGTGCCACCCTGGCGCAGGTCGAGGCGCATGTGCGCGACAATCCCGCCATGGCGATCGATGTCGGCGCCGTCATGTCCGGACGGCTCACCGCGGCAGCCATCGTCGCGTTCATCGACCAGAATCGCGACCGCGTCCCGCTCGTCTACAGCTCGGCCGCGCCGGACGCCGTCGCGGGGCTGCAGGCGACGTTCGGACGCGAGGCCGTGGCACAACGCCTCGACGCCCTGTTCGCAGAGGCAGCCGACGCGCTCGTGGCGCATGGCATCGAGCGGCTGGTGGTGGCCGGCGGAGAGACGTCCGGGGCCGTCGTCTCGGCGCTCGTACGCTCCCTCGGCCTCGACGCGCTCGCGATCGGCCCTGAGATCGACCCGGGCGTGCCTGCGCTGAAGGCGGAGGGCACCGTCCGCCTCGCGCTGGCGCTCAAGTCCGGCAATTTCGGTGGCATCGATTTCTTCGCCAGGGCTGCGCGGGTTCTCGCCGGCGACAGGGCCTGAGGACGAGTGTCGACACTGACGCGCCGCAGCGGGCGCCGATCGTCATCCGGATGTCATTGATTTGGTGCGACGTCCTCACTAGCCTCACGGTGCTTTCGTGCGTCATCACACGGCGGCCGGCTACGGCACTGACCGCTCGCCCATTCTGCTGCCGTTCAGCCATTGGAGCGCCCACGTGCACCGCAAAGCTTCCGTGCTCCCGCTCGACCACCTCACGCTTACGCGTCGCCAGATCGTTCAAGGCCTCGGGGTCGGGCTCGGCGTGACGCTGGCCAATTTGGCGCTGTCCCATCGCCTGCTCGCCGGGCCGCGCCTCATCGCCAATCCCTTCACGCTCGGCGTGGCGTCAGGTGATCCCGCCGCCGATGGCTTTGTGATCTGGACGCGCCTCGCACCCAAGCCGCTCGAGCCCGAGGGTGGGATGGCGCGGGAGGCCGTCGAGGTGAAATGGACCGTCGCCGCGGACGAGGCCATGCGCCGCCCCATCAGGAGCGGCATCGCCGTCGCCCGGCCGCAGGCGAGCCATACCGTCCATGTCGAGGTCGGCGGACTCGAGCCCGGCCGCGAGTATTTCTACCGCTTCGAGGTGGCAGGCCATCAGTCGACGCAGGGGCGCGCGCGCACCTTTCCCGTGGCCGGGAGGGAGGGGCAGGTGCGGTTCGGCTCCGCCGGCTGCCAGCGCTACGAGGACGGGCTCTTCACGGCGTGGCGACGGATTGCCGAGGATCGCCTGGATTTCATCGTCCACTACGGTGACTACATCTACGAGTACAAGGCCATCAGCGAGAAGGCCAAGGCGTCACGCAAGCGGCCGGTCATCCGCGACATGCCCGGCATGCCCGGCAAATGCCTGACGCTCGAGGATTTCCGCAACCGCTATGCGATTTACAAGCTGGACCCGGATCTGCAGGCGGCCCACGCAGCCTCGACCTTCATCTCGAGCTTCGATGATCACGAGGTCGAGAACGACTGGGCCGGCTTCGTCAGCCGCAAACGCGACGTGACGCGCGCGGATTTCGCCCGCCGGCGCGAGGCCGCATTCCGCGCCTGGTACGAGCACATGCCGTTGCGCGCACCACAGACCCCGCGCGGCCCGGACATCCTGGCCTACCGTCGCCTGCGGATCGGCCAGCTCGTGCAGCTCGATATTCTCGACACCCGCCAGCACCGCTCGCCCCAGCCTTGCGGCGGCGGCTGGAAGGCCTGCCCGGAGGCAAAGGCCGCGCACCGCACCATGCTCGGCGCCGAGCAGGAGAAATGGCTTTACAGTGGCTTCCGGGAGAGCCAGGCACAGTGGTCGGTGCTCGCTCAGCAGGTGCCGCTCTCGCGGCTCGACCGCGACCCAGATCCCAACACGCTCGAAACGCAGATGGACAAGTGGGACGGCGCGGAGGCCGCGCGGCGCCGGCTGTGCGAAGCGGCCGAAGCCGCGAAACTGCGGAACCTCGTCGTCCTGGCCGGCGACGTGCACCACAATCGAGCACTCGAGATCAGGCGGGATTTCGACGATCCCGCCTCCGCCAACATCGGCGTCGAGTTCGTCGCGACATCCATCTCCTCCGCGGGCAACGGCACCGACCGGCCGAAGCGGACGGACACGCTGCTGACGGCCAATCCGCACCTCAAGTTCTTCAACAGCCAGCGCGGCTATGTCCGGCACGTCGTCGACCGCAAGCACTGGCAGGCGGATTATATGGTCCTCGACAAGGTTTCCGAGGCCGGGGGCAAGCTCTCGCGACGGGCTTCGTTCGTCGTCGAGCACGCAAGCCGCACGCTCGGCAAGGCCTGAGAGGGATTTGGCCTCAGCGGTTCGCCTGCGACGACCGGAACGCTGTCGCCGGCTATGGGCGCGCGTCGGCCGTGCAAAGCATAGGCCGGGACAAGACCAAGATGCGTGCTGCCGGTGGGCTGGCGAACCGGCGAGGACGGCCACAACGGCACCGCGCCCAGTTCCGTGAAACGGAACTTTCCGTATCAGAAATTTGTTGACCCTGTCTGCGGCGTCGTGGCCTTCTAGTGTGCAGCCGGTCGAGCAGGGCCAACCCCGCGCTGCCAAAGAGAGTGCCGATCGGTTGCGGGAGATCGCGCTCCAGCCTCGAGACGACAAGAGATGCCGATCTTCGGAAAAGGCATCCATGCGGCGCGCAGAAGCGCTCCGGGCCAAGGGAGGAATGGGTTCCGATGACGTTCGAGAGAGCGGCGCGCGGGCTGTTGCTCTGGTGCGGCCTGGCCATGGCGACCTGTCACCTGGCCGGTTTGCAGGCGGTCCCGGTGGGCTTCACCGGGAACCACGCGATACATCTGGGGTTCATCCTCGCGCTGCTGTTCCTCGATAGCACTTCCCGCTCCGGCTCGGCTGTGGGGCGCATCTTCGGCGCCGACCTTGGTCGGATGACGGCCAACCGCAAGTGCAGGATGATGCTGTCGACGCGGCACGCACCGCTGCTCTCGCAACTCGTCAACAGGAGACGGCGGGCGCGCCTCGTTGGCCATCCTGCATCGGCCACCGCCCGCTGAAGGCGGCACCAAGAGGGGCCGCGTGCCCCGACAACAGGGAGGAGACCAGATATGAAACGACCGAGTCCTGCGTCATGCGTGGCACTGGCGGGAGTTCTGGCCTGCGCCATGACCGCCGCGAGCGCCACCACCGCAACCGCCCAGGCCAAGCGCAAACAGGTCACGATCAGCGCGCTCAGCGCTCCATTCGGCACGGCTTCCTATGTTCTCTTCGGCGCACTCGAGCAAATCTCCAAGAAGCACCCCTGGCTCCGCATTGTCGCCTCCGAAAGCCCCGGTTTCGTCTTCAATCTGAAGAAGCTCGACGCCGAGCCGGCGCTGCGCAAATCGACGATCATCGGCTCTGGCCCGGCCGTCGGCCGGCTCGCCACGACCGGCTCAAAACCCTTCGACAAGAAGCTGCCGAAGGTGAAGCTGATCGCCAACTATACGATCGTCGTGGTGTGGCTCGCCGCCCTCGAAGGCAACATCAAGGGTCCCGCGGACGTGCCGGGCAAGCGCGTGGCGCTCGGCAAGGCCGCACAGATCAACTGGG